>JAZFWG010000343.1:0-2402 GCA_036448135.1 Alphaproteobacteria bacterium | reverse complement strand
GCTGTTCCTCTTGAGTCCGGCAGGTATTGGGCGAACACGTCGAGCGATGGGCGGAGGGTGCGGTCGCGATCGACGGTATCGCGGCGCTCGGTGGCGAACGGCGTCTTTTCCAGCAACTGGTAAAGCTCGTTGGCGGCGACATGAAAGTTGGCGGTGACGCCGGCGCTCTCCATGGTCTTGGCGATTTCCTTCATCTCGCCGGTATAGCGACCAGAGACCGCGGGCAAGCCGGGCACCACGTTCTCCATGCGCTTGTACAGGGCGGGCACGCTGTAGGGCAGCTCTTGATGGATTTCGTCGGCGACGCCAAGGGATTCGGCCGCGGTCAGAACCGCCGCATGCAGCGCGCTGGTGCCCTTGGTGATGGCGGCATAACACATCTTGACCGCGACCCCGCGGCCGATCTCGGGCCCGCATTGGCGGATATCGATGCCCTTGCCGTCGAGATCATCCATCAGCTCGGCCTTAGCGCCGCTCATGAAAAACCGTGTCGGCGGACCCTTGCCGGGCGGGGAGCCGATGATGCCGCCGTCGACATAGACCGCGCCGGCACCTTCGATCACCACCTGCATGCCCCGCGCGGTTTCCGGCGCCACCGCGTTGCAGTCGGCATAGGGTGGTGTCCGGCCCGATGATTTCATCACCGCCGCGATGTTTCCGGCGGCGGCAGGGGCCAACTCCGGCGGCAGGATCGAGAGCACGATCTCGGCCTCGCCGAGCAGGGTTTCCAGATCGGCGACATCGCGAAAGCCGGCCTCGGCGGCGCGGGCGCGTGTCGGCTCGCTGCGCCCGTCGAGGCACGTGATCACATCAAGGCCGTGGTCGTGGAACGCCTTTCCGACGGCGGCGCCCATCTCTCCCGGCATCAATATGGCAACTGTTTTGATTGGCATGATGGCTTCCCTTGTTCATCTATCTCCTGTGTATCGATGTTGGCCTTACGCCGACGTTCGCCTCAGGCCGAGGCGGCGGCGGGCGCGTCCTCGAACAACAGCTTCAAATAGTACCGGAACAACCGGGATTGCCGGCTGATCAGCCCGGGATCCTTGAAGGACCGTGCCAGGATGAACGCGCCTTCCAGGATCGAGACGATGGATTCGGCGAGCTCGTGGGCGGTGATGTCGGATTTGGGCCGCCGGGCGGCAAGCACCGCCTCGAATTTTCTCTCGTAATAGTTCTGCCACCGGGAGAACGATTGTTTGATGAAGTCATTCACCTCAACATCGAACTGGCGGCTCTCATAGACATAGACCGCGAACATGCAGCCGGCAAAGGGCTCCGGCAGGTTGTCGAGCCAATCCTCGAACAGTTTGAGGAACAGCACCATGGCCTGATAGGGGTCTTCGGCCAGCGCCTCGGCGCGGCGGTCCCACTCCTCGAACATCTGAAAATCGTTGTCGGCGAACCGTTCCACCAGCTGGCGGGCAAGGTCGCTCTTGGAGCGGAAGTGATGGAAGAACGCACCCTTGGTCATCCCGGTCGCCTTGAGGATGTCGTCGATCGAGGTGGCGGTGAAGCCCTTCTCCAGCACCTGGGTCTGGGCCGCAGCCAAGATGCGCTCCTTGGTGTGCTCGCCGCGGTCGGCCATGTCATGCTCCCGAAATTATAAACCAACTAGTAGGTATATTATTGGAATTAACTTTTCAAGCTCGGATCAAGCTTGGGACATATTGATGCCCGGAAATTGCAAATCTAATCTATATATTTCAACAAGTTGATAGAAAATATATCTTCTTGAATAAGTCTCTTGCCAAACATACCATTCAGTTGGTATATACATACCGACCGGTTGGTTAAAGGCAAACATGGCCGGTTAGGACACAACCATCTGACCACTGTCTAACCAAGGAGACGACCAATGACCACAACAGAAAACATCATCGACCAACATGAAATCATCAACGGGGTCGACGTGACCGCGCTGAGTGAAACCCTGGACGCGGTCGGCGCCAATCCGGAGCTCGCCCAATTCCAGTTCCGCAATTCCAACACTTGGATCGACGGCAGCCATAACCGTTCCACCATAAAGGGCTTCTACGGTGCCGGCGCAGAAGACACCACCCGCACCGAAGCCTTCGAGTTCGACGCCGATGAGCCCCCGGTTTTGTTGGGCGAGGATGTGGGCGCCAATCCGGTGGAGTATCTGCTCCACGCCCTGGCGGGCTGCATGACCACGACCATGGTCTATCACGCCGCCGCAAGCGGCATCGTGATCGAGGCGCTCTCGTCCAACATCGAGGGCGATATCGACATTCGTGGCTTCACCGGCGTCGCTGCGGATGTGCCCAAGGAATTCCGCGAAATCCGGGTCAATTTCCGCGCCAAGACCGATGGCGACGCCGATGAGTTGAAGGCCCTGGCCGAAATGTCACCGGTGTTCAACACCATCTCGGGCGCGGTCC
>JAZFWG010000342.1:0-4209 GCA_036448135.1 Alphaproteobacteria bacterium | reverse complement strand
CCGGTTTAACGGGCGGGCGATTGCCGCTTGCGGCGCGGGGCGCCCGGGACCCGGATGATTCCGGTGTTTTTATTGACCCGCATGGTGGTGCCGTAGATTTTCGAGATCTTCGCTATGCGGCCGAGCACCCGTTTGGCGACGGCGCCGTTGGCCAGCATGGGGCGGCCACGCTGGGCCCTGGGGCGGCCGAAACCCTGATCGATGGGATGGACCCGGATTTGCGCCAGCCGGCCCTTGCGAAAATCGCAGCTGACGACGATGTTCTCCCAGAAGCCTTGATGGGCGACGTGCCCCTTGGTTCCGCCGCTGGTCCGGGCATCGAGGAAGTCCGAAGGGGTCGCGTCGGGGCCGAGGTCGAAGCGGCGATAGGCCTCGTCGGGGAAGAACTGGACGGTCTCGTTCTGGAAGATCATGTTGCCGACGGAATAGAGGATCGGCCTGCCCTTATACACCTCGACGCCCAGGGGCGTATGGGAGCCGTGGCCGACGAAGATATCGGCGCCGGCGTCGATGGCGGCGTGGGCGACGTCGATGACGAAATCGGCCGGCTCCTGGATCTCCGTCCGGGTCTTGGCCTTGGCCAGGCTTTTGCCGCCGAATTCGTGGTAATGGAGGGAAAAGATCACCCAATCGGCCTGTTGGCGCGCCTCGCGCACCCAGCGCAGGTTTTCCGCAAGATCATCGGCATCGGCATGGGATAGGGTGGCGAAACTTTTGCCTTTTTCTATTCGCGCGCCGAAAATTTCCAGGCTGTCCGCGGCGTCGGGCGGCACTTCCTTTTCCGAATAGAAATGTCCCCGGGCCCGGGTTTTCTCGAGATCGAACCCCAACCGCGCACTCATGCGGCGCAATTCGGCGAAGGCGCCTTCATCGATGCGGTAGGTCTTGGTATTGGCCAAGGGGTTGACGCCGGGCCGCCCGGGCAGGTCGCGGCGCTGGGCGCCGGCGGCGTTCCAGGGACGGTAGGTGGCGGTCGCAGAGACCAGCCCGACGCGCCCGTTGGGGGTCTCCAGATAGCCCGGCGAGCGCGCCTCGGCCAGGTTGCCGCCGGTTCCCGAATGGGTGATTCCCGCTTCATCGAGATGGTCGATGGTGGCCATCATCCCTTCGGCGCCGTAATCGAAGGAATGGTTGTTGGCGCAGGAGACCAGATTGATCCCGAACCACTTGAGGTCACGGAGCAGTTCCGGCGGCGTCGTCATGAAGGTGCCCCGGGTGATCCCGGGGACGCCTTCGTCCCAAAATCTGGCACTGCCCTCCAGGTTGACGAAACCGACATCGGCGTCGCGGAAAATTTTCGCGAGGGCGACAAACCGCCGCTCGGAATACACTTCGAGCTTGCGGGTGAGCATGGTGTCCCCGCCGAAGGTTACGGTGAAGTCACCGGCTTCCGAATCGTAAAGCATGATATCGGCGCTCTCCTCTGGCCCCTAGGCCGCCATTTTCTTGAGTTTCGTCATATTCAGGCCGGCGCCGAAACCGGCCGCGTCGGGCACCGAAATGCAGCCGTTTTCCAGGTTGAAATCGCCTTCGAACACGTCCTCGGCCAGCTTGCCGAAAAAGTGGGTTTCCGTGGGCCAGGGCGCCATGGAAGGAATCGCCGCGCGCAGGTGGATGCGCGAGAGAGAGCCAATGCGCGATTCGGAATCCGTGCCGATCACCACCGGCACACCCGCCTCCTTGGCGAGATTGATGATCTTCAGGCCCTCGGTGATCCCGGTACGCCTGAGCTTGACGCTGAGCGCCCCGGCGGCGCCGGATTCGATCAGCGCCACGGCATCGGTGAACCGCTGGCAGGGCTTGTCGCCCAGAATCGGGATGGGGAGGTCGCGTCCGAGCGCCGCCATGGCCTCGAAATCATCGTACACACAGGGGTCCTCGATGAAGGCGACGCCGAGCTCGGCAAGATGGGGGAACACCGCCCGGGCCTCGTCCTGGGTGTACGACCCGTTGGCATCGACCCAGATCACGCGGTCGGGTCCCACCGCCTCGCGAACCGCACGGACCATGTCCACGTCATCCATGGACTTCTTCCAGGTCTTCAGCTTGAGCGCGGAAAAGCCGCGCACGTCGATGGCCTTCACCGCCTCGGCGACCTGTTCGTCGACGGAATTGCCGTGGACGATCCAGGCCACCGGCACCGGCGCGGCGGGCCCCGGCCCCAACAGCCGCCAGGCCGGCTGATCGAGGATCTTGCCCTTGAGGTCCCACAGCGCCACGTCGACGATGGCCCGCGCCGCGATCGGCGCCTCGGAGGACGCAACGGCTTCGAACACGCCGTCATCGGTGGCATCGGCGCCGAGAACCATGGGCTCCAGGTGCTTGACGACGTCCGCCGCCAACCCCTCCGGGGTATCGCCGGTCTGGGCCGGGCGGCAGATGCTCTCGGCGATGCCTTCGGCGCCGTTGGATGTGACCAGGCGGACGATCAGGTAACTGCCGCTATCTTCGGTCACCGAATGGAAATGCACCACCTGGCTGTAAGGCAGTTCCAGGCAATAGGTTTCAACCTTCTCGATCACGTCGGCCATGGGCCTTCTCCTTGCGATTTTCCCCTATGGGCGGCCGGTGATCGGCGCTCAATTCCCCAGGGCCGCCGCCCTGATGCCGGCCTTGCGGCTGAACACCAGGTTCCGGGTCTGGCCGGTGCACGACGGGTAGTTGTGATAGAACAGTCCGATGATGTCGCCGGACGCATAGAGCCCGCGGATCGGCTGGTCGGACGTATTCAAGACCTCGGCCTCGGTGTTGATGGCGAGGCCGCCGAAGGTGAAGGTGATGCCGCCCGACACCGGATAGGCGCGGTAGGGCGGTTGGTCGATCTTCTGGGCCCAATTGGACTTGGGCGGGGTGATGCCCCGGGTGCACTTGCCGTCGAGCCTTGAGGCATCGAAGGGGGTGTCGTCGGCCACGGCGGCGTTGAACTCGGCCACCGTATGGGCCAGGATTTCCGGGTTCAGGCCGACCTTTGCCGCCAGTTCCTCGATGGCGCCCGCCTCCTCGACGGTGGCCGGGAAATCGGCGCCATGGCGGAACATCTCGATCCCCTTCCGATCGAAGATTTGATAGGCGATGTTGCCGGGCTGGCCCCGCACCGCGCGCCCGGTCTTGGCATAGGTGTAGGAGTGGAAGCTCTCGCCCTCGTCGAAGAAACGCAGGCCCAGGGAATTCACGGTGATGCCGTGGCAGTAATCGTAGCGGTTCATGGTATTGCCGCGCCCGTCATCGCGCACCGGCGTCTCGAAGGCCGGCGCGCCGGCGTCGATGGGGGTCTGATGGGCGCCCTGCCAATGGCCGGTGACCTTGGCGCCAAGGCCGATGATCATGTTGAGCACCTCGCCGGTGTCGTGCTTGGAACCGCGCACCTTCAAGAGATCGGCGTTGTCCCCCAGATAGCGCGCGCGCATTTCCGGATTCGCCTGGAAACCGCCGGCGCAGGCGATGGTCGCGCGGGCGCCGAGATCGTATTCGCCGTTCTCGTCGAGAACCCGCAAGCCGTCGACGCGGCGCGCGTTGCCGTGAACGGCGGTGACCCGGGACTCGAAGCGGATATCGATGCCGAGCCCGGCGGCGATCTCGCGCCATCGTTCCAATTGCCCCTTGCCGCCGCCCAGGGTCTGGACCACGCGGCCCGGCTCGAAATGATGGCGGCCATTGATGGTGGCGTATTTCTCGGGGATCCACTTGATGCCGGTCTCGAGCGCCCAATGGGCGGCGGCATTGGATTCCCCGCTCAATGTCGCGGCCAGGTCGCCGTCGATCAACCCCTCGGTCACCCGGTTGAGGTCGCCCAGGAATTCCTCCTGGGTGTAAGGCTTGATCTCCATGGCCTCGAATTCTTCCGATTCCACGTCGGGTATGAAGTCGCGGACCTCGTCCCGGCCCTGGTGGCAGAAACGGAACCCGGTATGGGAAAACCGGGCGTTGCCGCCATATTCGGCCTCGGGCGCCTTTTCCAGCATGACCACCTTTTCGGCGCCCGATTGGCGCGCCGAAACCGCCGCCTCGAAGGCGGCGCTGCCACCGCCGATGACGATGACGTCACAACTCTCGTTTTCCGCCATTCGTGGCCTCCCCGGCTTTTTCTTCTTATTATCGTTGGCCCCATGATAATGGGACAAAGCCGGGCATGTGTCCATCGGCGCGCGTCAATGACGTTGTGGCACAACGGTGGGGATCAACGCCAAGCGACGACATCGAATCGCCACG
>JAZFWG010000341.1:0-17624 GCA_036448135.1 Alphaproteobacteria bacterium | reverse complement strand
TTGATCGAACACGGCCAGGTGGTGGGACGGCTGATCTATGAGCGTCTGACGTCTGTGCCCGAGAAAATCTACGGCGCCGACATGGGCTCGTCCTATCAGGGCCAGGCACTGACGCTTGCCAAACAATTCAAGCGTTGAACCATATCGTCGCTAGCGCACACATAGACCCCGTGTTAGGTTCTCCCCCGTGTCGAGACAGGGAAGTCCGGTGACACGTGCCGCCATCACTTGGTGGTTCGTCATGCCGGCGCTGCCCCCGCAACTGTAAGCGGCGAGAGCGGAACATGCGTAAAAGCAAGCCACTGGCGGTGCCCCGCCGGGAAGGTGTTCCGGTCGATGACCCCGAGCCAGGAAACCTACTCGTCACACCGGCTTTCACATCCTCGGGTGGAGGGATCGCGCCATGGCTACACCGTTACACCCCGCGCAATTCGGGCCCGGGGCTGATTCCCAAGTCCTTTCACCGCTGCCACCGCTGAGCTTGATCACCGGCGGCGCGCGCTCGGGCAAAAGCGCTTATGGCGAGGCCCTCATCAAAGCCCACCCCGCCGCCGGCTCACTGCCGCTTTATCTCGCCACCGCCGAGGCGATGGATAAGGAAATGGCCGAGCGTATCCGCCGCCACCGGTCGCGCCGGGGCGCGGGCTGGGAGACCATCGAGGAGCCCTTGGACATCGCCGGTGTGCTCAAGGCCCATGCGCACCGCGCCATCCTTCTCGATTGCCTGACGCTCTGGCTGAGCAACCTTTTGGCGGCGGGCCATGATCCGGCCCAAGACAGTGACCGCTTGGTGGAGGTGCTGGGCGCTGTCACCGGGCCGGTGGTGATCATCACCAACGAAGTCGGCCAAGGCATCGTCCCCGAAAATGAACTGGCGCGGCGCTTTCGCGACGAGGCCGGTCTCCTCAACCAAAGCATCGCCGCCATCGCCGCCCATGTGGTCTTGATGGCGGCGGGGCTGCCGATGACCCTTAAGTACCCAGCGGCGGCGGCAACCGTGCGGACGGTCGGGGTGCGGCGCGCATGACCGTCTCCCAAGCGCCCGGGGGCCTGGCGCGTGCCAGGATTCCCGCCACCGTGATCACCGGCTTTCTCGGCGCCGGCAAGACCAGCCTGATCCGCCACGCGGTCGAAGCCACCCCGGGCCGCCGCCTCGCCCTTATCATCAACGAATTCGGCGACCTCGGCGTCGATGGCAGCCTGCTCCAGGGCTGCGATATTCCCAATTGCCGCGATGGCGACATCATCGAGCTCGCCAATGGCTGCATTTGCTGCACCGTCGCCGATGATTTCCTCCCCGTTATGGAGGCCCTGGTGGCGCGGCCCGAGCCCCCCGACGCCATCCTGATCGAGACTTCGGGCCTGGCGCTGCCCAAGCCGTTGCTCAAGGCCTTCGCCTGGCCGGAAATCCGCTCCCGGGTGACGGTGGACGGCGTCATCGCCGTGATCGACGCCGACGCGCTCAAAGATGGGCGCTTCGCCGATGACCCCGACCTGGTCGCGGCCCAGCGCATGGCCGATGAGGCGTTGGACCACGACAACCCCTTACAAGAGGTGTTCGAGGACCAGTTGAACGCCGCCGATGTGGTGATCCTCAACAAGGCCGATCTTCTGGATACCGACGCGCTCGGCGAAATGATCGCCACCATCCGCGCCGGGCTCAGGCCCGGGGTCAAGGTGGTGCCGACATCCTTTGGCGTGGTTGCCCCGGAGATCCTGCTGGGGCTGGGCGCCGCGGCCGAGGATGATCTTGCCGCGCGCCCGAGCGTCCATGACGATTTGGCGGGCGAGCACGACCACGATGATTTCGAGAGCTTCACCATCGCCCTTGGCGCCGTCACCGACCCGGCGGCATTGCTGGCAAAGCTCAAGCCCGTCATCGCCGCCCATGACATCCTGCGCCTCAAGGGCTTCGTCGCCGTCGCCGGGCGCGAATTCCGCCACGTCATCCAGGGCGTCGGCGGCCGCCTCAATGGCTATTACGACCGCCCCTGGCGCCAGGGCGAGAGCCGCGAGAGCCGCCTTGTGATCATCGGCCAGAAGGGGCTCGACCAGGGCGCCATCCGGGCCGGCCTCGCCTTGACGGCGCCGGCGGAATAGGGGGGGCGATGCATCTTCTCGCGGCCAAGCCCGGCCTGGTCAATGACGGAAGTGCGGCCGTCGATCTCGGCCAAAGTCCCGGCGATATCGTGGTTCTGTCCGCCGCCGAATCGGAGCTGAATGCCCTGGCTGCCGCCCAGGCCGAACTCACCGCCGAATTCGGTGAGGACGTCCCGAGCCTCAGGCTCGCCAGCCTCAACCATCTTGGCCACAATTATTCCGTCGATCTTTATTGCGAGGCCGTCATCGCCAAGGCGCGCCTGGTGGTGGTGCGCCTCCTCGGCGGGCGCGGCTATTGGAGCTACGGCGCCGACCAGGTAACGGCGATATGCCGTGACGCCGCCATTCCCCTGGCGTTGCTGCCGGGGGACGACCAGCCCGACGCCGATCTCGCAGCAGACTGCACCCTGGATGGCGGGGCCGCCCACCGTTTGTGGCAATATTGCGTCCATGGCGGGCCCGACAATGCGCGGAATTTCCTCAAGTTCGCCGCAACCACCCTCGGCCATGACACCAAGTGGCACGAACCGGTGCCGCTGATGCGCGCCGGGTGCTATTGGCCGGAAACACCGGGAGCGGAGCTTGCCGATATCCGCCGTCACTGGACACAAAACCAGCCGGTCGCCGCCATCTTGTTCTACCGCGCCCTGATCCAGGGCGCCAATCTCTGCGCCGTCGATGCCATGATCGCAGCCCTCGCAGAGCGCGGCTTCAATCCGCTGCCGATTTTTCTCACCAGCCTGCGCGATCCGGTGGCGCTGGCCATCGCCGAAGAGATCCTGGGCCAGGCGCCGTGCGCGGTCATCATCAACGCCACCGGCTTTTCCCAGGCCGTCCCGGGCACGGACACCGCCACCATCGGCGCGGCGTTGGACTGCCCGGTGCTGCAGGTGATCTTTTCCGGCGGCGATGAGGAAAGCTGGCGCCAGGAGACCCGGGGCCTGGGTCCCCGCGATATCGCCATGAATGTTGCCATGCCCGAGGTCGATGGCCGCATCATCACCCGCGCGGTCTCCTTCAAGGGCCGGGCGCGGCGCGATGATCTTTGCGAGACCGACATCGTCTCCTATGTGCCCGTCCCCGACCGGGTTGATTTCGTCGCCGACACCGCTCGGCGCTGGGCCCGGTTGCGTGAGACGCCCAAAGCGGGCCGCCGCATCGCCCTGGTGCTGGCCAATTATCCCAACCGCGACGGGCGCATCGGCAATGGCGTCGGCCTCGACACCCCGGCTTCCGCCGTCAGCGTGTTGGCTGCGCTCAGTGAGGCCGGTTACGGTGTGGACAACATCCCCGCCGACGGTGATGAACTGATCGCACGCCTACTCCGGGGCCCCACCAACGACCACCGCGCGTTGGGGCGCCAGATAAGCGCAACCTTCTCCCTGACTGAGTATTCGGATTTCTTTGAGACCCTGGCCCAACCGGTGCGCGATGCGGTGGGGGAGCGTTGGGGCGCGCCGGAAGACGATCCGTTCTATTCAGAAGAACGCTTAGCCTTCGCCATCCCGGCCTTCCGCTGCGGCAATATCGCCGTCGCCCTGCAACCGGCCCGGGGCTACAACATCGACCCCCAGACCAGCTATCACGACCCCGCCCTGGTGCCGCCCCATTTCTATCTCGCCTTCTATGGCTGGATTCGCCACCAATTCGGCGCCCATGCGGTGGTCGATCTCGGTAAGCACGGCAATCTCGAATGGCTGCCCGGCAAGGCGGTGGCGCTTTCGGACCAATGCTTCCCCGAGGCCGCCCTTGGGCCCATGCCCCATCTTTACCCCTTCATCGTCAATGATCCCGGCGAGGGCACCCAGGCCAAGCGCCGGGCCCAGGCGGTGATCGTCGATCATCTGACCCCGCCCTTGACCCGGGCCGAAAGCTACGGGCCGTTGCGTGATCTCGAACTCCTGGTCGATGAATATTATGACGCCGCCGGGCTCGACCCGCGAAGGCTCAAGATCCTTAGCGAACAAATCCTCGACCACGCCCACGCCGCCGGCCTCGATAGCGATTGCGGCATCGATGACGGCGACGGTGAGGATGCGGCGCTGGCCAAGCTCGACAATTATCTCTGCGAGTTGAAGGAGATGCAGATCCGCGACGGCCTTCACATCTTCGGCCAATCACCGGTGGGAACACTCAGGGACGATCTGCTGGTGGCGTTGCTGCGCATCCCCCGGGGTCAGGACGCCGGCGATGCCTCGCTGCCCCGCGCCCTGGCAGCCGATCTCGGCCTCGGCTTCGATCCCCTGGACGCCGAACTGGGCGAGCCATGGACCGGGCCACGGCCCAAAATCCTGGATTCGATGTCCCCCGACCCCTGGCGCAGCACCGGCGATACGGTCGAGCGCCTGGAGGCCCTGGCCACTGCCCTGGTGGCCGGAGTTAAGACCGCGCCGCCCCCATGGCACGGCACCCGGGCGGTGTTGGCAACGCTCAACGACCACATTGCGCCCGCCGTCGCCGCCTCGGGCACGGGAGAGATCAAGGGCCTGCTTGCCGGGCTTGATGGCCGCTTCGTTGCCCCCGGCCCGTCCGGGGCGCCGACGCGGGGCCGGCCCGACGTGCTGCCCACCGGGCGCAATTTCTATTCCGTCGACACCCGCACCGTGCCGACGCCGGCGGCGTGGCTGCTGGGCTGGAAGTCGGCGAGCCTGTTGGTTGAGCGCCACGCCCAGGACCACGGCAACTACCCCAGGCGCATCGCGCTTTCCGCCTGGGGCACGTCCAACATGCGCACCGGCGGCGATGACATCGCCCAGGGCCTGGCGCTGATGGGGGTGCGGCCAACCTGGGATGCGGCCTCGCGCCGGGTCACCGGCTTCGAGATCCTGCCGCTTTCGGTGCTGGACCGGCCCCGGGTCGATGTCACCTTGCGGGTCTCGGGCTTCTTCCGCGATGCCTTCCCGGCGCTGATCGATCTGTTCGATTCGGCGGCGCGCCAGATCGCCGCCCTCGATGACGAGGACGAAAGCGAAAATCCGCTGGCGGCCCAATACACCCGCGACCGGAATGCGCTTCAATTACAGGGCTGTGCCAAAGCGGATGCGGAACGCCGCGCCGGATACCGGGTGTTCGGCTCCAAACCCGGGGCCTATGGCGCCGGCCTCCAGGCCCTGATCGACGAGAAGGGCTGGTCATCAGACGCCGATCTGGCGGCAAGCTACATCGCCTGGAGCGGCTACGCCTATGGCAAAGGCGCCAACGGTGACGCCGCCCACGATCTCTTCCGCGCCCGGCTCAAGCACACTGACACCGTGGTCCACAACCAGGACAACCGCGAGCACGATCTGTTGGACAGCGATGATTACTACCAGTTCGAAGGCGGATTGACCGCCGCGGTCAGAACCCAATCAGGAACCCAGCCCACGGTCTATCACAACGACCATTCGCGCCCCGATAGCCCCAAGATCCGCACCCTGGCGGAAGAGGTCGCCCGCGTGGTCAGGGCGCGGGTGGTCAACCCGAAATGGATCGCAGGCGTCATGCGCCACGGCTACAAGGGTGCAGCCGAGATGGCGGCGACGGTGGATTACCTGTTCGCCTTCGCCGCCACCGCCCATGCGGTGCGCGATCACCACTTCGATGCGGTGTATGAAGCCTATATTTCCGATGACAAGGTGCGCGGCTTCCTGCACCATCACAATCCGGCGGCGCTGGCGGAAATCGGCGAACGGTTGCTGGAGGCCGAGACCCGCGGGTTGTGGCGGCCCCGCGCCAACATCGCCCACAAAACCCTCGGCGAGCTTGCCGGCCTTGACCAGGTGAAAGCGCAATGAGCCAGCCCATGAACGAAGAAGAGCTCAACCGCCGCGCCAACCAAAAAGCGCGCCGGCGCAAGGAAGTACGCGACCGGGTGCTCGCCACCAAGACCATCGAGAAGGGGCTGGTGATCGTCCACACCGGCAAGGGCAAGGGCAAATCGACCGCCGCCTTCGGGTTGGCGTTGCGCGCCATCGGCAACGGCATGAAGGTTGCCGTGGTGCAGTTCGTCAAGGGCAAGTGGCAGACCGGCGAGCGCAAGGTGTTGGAGCGCTTCCCCGAAGACATCGAGATCCACACCATGGGCGAAGGTTTCACCTGGGAGACCCAGGACCGGGGCCGCGACATCAAGGCTGCGATTGCCGCCTGGGAGAAGTCCAAGGGCCTGATCATGGATAGCGTCCATGACATGGTGATCTTGGACGAGCTCAACATCGTGTTGCGTTACGACTATCTGCCGGTTGCCGACATCATCGAGGTGTTGGGCGCCAAGCCCCACGACAAGCATGTGGTGATCACCGGCCGCAACGCACCGGAGGCGTTGATCGAGGCCGCCGATCTGGTCACCGAGATGAAGATGATCAAGCATCCGTTCCGATCAGGCGTCAAAGCCCAGCCCGGAATCGAGTTTTGAAGTGCCAAGTTATGAAATCACGCCGCAGCGGAAGAACCGAGGAAAAACCGGGCGTGCGAATGAAGGGGAACCGTTGATCCGTATTTCCCATCGAAAGGAGCCCTGACGATGACGGGATTGATGAGAGTGATTGCGGTGCTCTTTGTGGCCGGTGGCGTCGCCCTTGGTGGGCCGGCGCGCTCCCTCGCCGTTTCCGAATCCCAGCAATTGGTTGAAAAGGCCAAGCTCACGGCGGCCAAGCTTCTGGTCCACAAGGAGTTCCCCCAGCTCAGGGGCTGGATGAAACGGGCCAAGGGGGTGCTCATCGTGCCCAGCATGCTCAAGGCCGGTTTCGTGTTCGGCGCCGGCGGCGGCGAGGCCATCCTGCTGGCCCGCGACAAATCCGGCAAGTGGAGCGCGCCTGCGTTCTACACCATCTTCGCCGGGTCCTTCGGCCTGCAGATCGGCGTCGAGAATTCCGAGATCATGTTCGTGGTCATGACCGACAAGGGCATGAAGGCCTTGATCAACAACGAGGTCAAACTGGGAGCCACGGGGTCGATGGCCCTAGGTCCCATCGGCGCCGGGGTCGCCGGCGCCACCACCATCGGCCTCGGCGAAGACATCTACGCCTTTTCCAAGGGCGTCGGGCTCTATGGCGGCATCGCCCTTGAAGGCGCCTGGATCAAGAAGCGCAAGAGCTACAACGCCGATTACTACGGCAAGTTGGCCACCCCCAAGGCCATCGTGATCGACCGTAAATTCAACAACTCCGGCGCCGACAAATTGAGGGCATTGCTTGACATCAGATAGCCCACATAAGCGGACGCCGGCCAAGCGCGCCGGCCGTGTCGCCGCGGTCATGCTCCAGGGCACCGGATCGGATGTCGGCAAGTCCCTGCTGGTGACGGGCTTGGCGCGCGCCTATGTGCGCCGGGGCCTCGCGGTCAGGCCGTTCAAGCCCCAGAACATGTCCAACAACGCAGCCGTCACCCTCGACGGCGGCGAGATCGGCCGCGCCCAGGCCCTGCAGGCCCGGGCCTCGGGCGTCGCACCCAGCGCCGATATGAACCCGGTGCTGCTCAAGCCCGAGAGCGAGACCGGCGTCCAGGTGGTGGTCCAAGGCCGCATCGCCGCCAATGCCGGGGCCGGGGACTATCACGCCCTCAAGCCGTCCCTGATGCCGTCGGTGCTGGAAAGCTTCGGCCGCCTCGCCGACGGCGCCGATGTCATCATCTGCGAAGGCGCGGGCAGCCCGGCGGAAATCAATCTGCGCCCGGCCGACATCGCCAATATGGGCTTTGCCGAGGCCGCCGACGTGCCGGTGCTGTTGGTCGCGGACATCGCCCGCGGCGGCGTCATCGCCAATCTGGTCGGCACCCATGCGTTGCTGACCGCGCCCGAGCGCGCCCGCATCAAGGGCTTCATCATCAACAAGTTCCGCGGCGACGTGTCGCTTTTTGAGCCCGCCCTGCAAGAGATCGAGGACCGCACCGGCTGGCCCGCCCTCGGCATCGTGCCGCACTTCGATGGCGCCCGCACGCTGCCGGCGGAAGACGCCATGGCGCTCGAAGGCGACCGCTACCGGCGGGGTGGCGGCGCGGCGCGAAGGGAAGGGGCCATCACCATCGCCGTGCCGCGCACACCGCGGATCAGCAATTTCGATGATCTCGACCCGTTGGCGGCGGAGCCCGGCGTCATCCTAGATGTGGTGGAAGCGCCGAGGCCGATCCCGCTCGACGCCGACGCCGTCCTGCTGTTGGGGTCGAAATCGACCCTGGGGGATCTCGATTACTTGCGCAGCCAGGGCTGGGATACCGATATTCGGGCGCTGGCGCGCCGCGGCGCCGTCATCATCGGGCTTTGCGGCGGATATCAGATGCTGGGGAGGTCTATCCACGACAAGCAAGGCATCGAAGGCAAGCCGGGTACCATGGCGGGGCTTGGGCTGCTCGACGTCGTCACCGAACTGGCCGCGGACAAGACGCTGATAGAGGTCAAAGGCCTTGATGTGGCGAGCGGCGCGGAGGTCTCCGGTTATGAGATGCATCTGGGCCAAACCACCGGCGCTGATTGCGCCCGGCCGATGATTGAAATCGCAGGCCAAGGCCATGGCGCCCGCGCGGCGTCGGGCCGCGTTATGGGCTGCTATCTCCACGGCATCTTCGCTGCCGACAATTTCCGCCGCGCCTTCGTTGGCACCCTGGGCGGTATCCCCGACGAAGACGCTCAGCCGTTCGAGGCCCGGATCGAGGATACCCTGGATGGCTTGGCCGAACACCTCGAGGCCCATATGAATCTTGACCGCGTGTTGGAGATCGCCCGTGGACGCTAAGGCAAGAGCCCTTTTCGCCGCCCCGCTAGCCCGTCAGCATGGCGAGGATCAGGACCGTAATCAGCCCGGCATTGATCAGGCAAGAGACGGCGTACAGATACAGCGCGCGGCGGATGTCCTGGCGGTTGGCCTGGGCGCGGCCATCGCCGATCCAGGGATCGTTAACCGCCTCGCCGCCATAGCGCCGGGGCCCGGCCAGCGCCAGATCCAAAGCGCCGGCCATGGCGGCCTCGGGCCAGCCGGCATTGGGCGAGCGGTGCTTGCCGGCGTCCCGTTTGATGACGGCGATAGCGCGCCCGGCATTGGCGGTGGGCACGAACAGCGCGGCCATGGTGATGACGGCGGCGCTGATGCGCGCCGGGATATAACTAAGCGCGTCGTCCAACTTGGCCGCGGCCATGCCGAAGGCCCGGTAGCGCGCCGAGGTGTGGCCGATCATGCTGTCCATGGTGTTGACCGCCTTGTAGACCATCAGCCCGGGCAGCCCGAGCAGGATGTACCAGAACACCGGGGCCACCACCCCGTCATTGAAGTTCTCGGCGCAGGATTCGATCGCGGCGCGCACCACGCCATGTTCGTCGAGGCTTTCGGTGTCACGGCCGACGATGTGGCGGACGGCATTGCGGCCGGCCTCGACGCCGCCCTCGCCAAGGGCATGGCGGACGGCTTTGACATGGTCGAACAGGCCGCGCTGGGCGACCAGGACGGCGATGGCCAGGACTTCCAGCACCCAGCCATAGGGAAAGACGCCGGCGAGGAAGAGCACCACCCACGCCGCCGTGACCGCCACCATGATCACGATGACGACGACGATGAGACCGCGGATGAGACGCGCGGCCTCGCTGCGGCCCTCGCGGTTGAGCCTTTGATCGAACAGATTGATCAACTGCCCAAGGGCGGCCACGGGGTGGGGAATCTTGCGGAACAAGGCCGGCGCCGGGCCGACCACGGCATCCAGGATCAAGGCCAACACCAACAGGATCAAGGCCTCGGCCCCGCCCACCCCAGCACCGCCAAAGATGCCAAAAGAAAGCATGGCGCAAAGATGGGGCGGTGGTGTGGTGCCGTCAATCGCCAATTGATGGCGCCTATAACCCACGAGGCCCGGCCATGACCGCCCTCGGCGCCGAGGACGGCATCATGCTGTGCGGCCATGGCAGCCGCGACGTGGAAGCCGTCGCCGAATTCCAGCGCCTGGCCCGGGGCCTGGGCGATAGCCTTGGTGACGTGGCCTTGGCCTCCGGCCATTTGGAATTCGCGCGGCCTCATATCCGCGACGGCCTCGAGGCGTTGCGCACGGGCGGCGCCAAGCGCATCCTCGCTGCGCCGAGCATGTTGTTCGCCGCCGGACACGTCAAGAATGACATCCCCTGGGAGCTTAACGCCTTTGCCGCCGACCATCCGGAAATCTCGGTCCACTATGCCCGTGAGCTCGCCATCGATGCCAAGATGCTACGCGCCGCCGCGGCACGCATCGCCGAGGCGGAAGACGCGGCCAAGCAATCGATCCCCCGCGCAGACAGCCTGCTTCTCGTGGTCGGCCGCGGCTCGTCCGATCCCGACGCCAATTCCAACATCGCCAAGATCACCCGCATGCTGTGGGAAGGCATGGGCTTCGGCTGGGCCGAGACCGCGTTCAGCGGTGTTGTCCAACCCGGTGTCGATCACGCCCTGGACCGCACCCAGCGGCTCGGCTTTCAGCGCATCATCGTCTTTCCCTATTTCCTCTTTACCGGGGTGCTGGTCAAACGCATCTACCGGCTCGCCGCCGAGGCCGCCCGGCGTCATCCCAAGACCGAGATCCTCAGCGCCGGTTATCTCAGCGACCACCCCCTGGTGATCGAGACCCTGGCCCAGCGCATCGGCGAAATCGATGCCGGCGACAACAACATGAACTGCCAGCTCTGCAAATACCGTGAACGGGTGATCGGCTATGGCGGCGATCTCGGCAAGGCCCAGGCCGGCCACCACCACCATGTCCGCGGCATCGGCACCGGTATCGAGGCCGGCAACGGCGCCCCCAAGGATAAGGAGGCGCGGTCGTGACCATGGGCTATGTCAGCGATCCCCGCGAGATCCTTCGCCGGTCGTTCGAGACCGTCGCCCGCGAGACCGACCTCGAAGCCATCCCCTGTGACATCCATGACGTGGCCTTGCGCCTGGTCCATGCCACCGCCATGCCCGAACTCGTGCGTGACCTCGCCTTCTCTCCGGGTGCCGGCGCCATTGGCGTCAAGGCCCTGGCCGCGGGCGCGCCGGTGCTGGCCGATTGCCACATGGTGGCCCATGGCATCACCGGCGATCTCTTGGCCAATGGCAACCAAGTTATCTGCACCCTGGACCATGGCGGCGTGGCGGACCAGGCCTTACGCCGGGGGCTCACCCGCTCGGCGGTGGCGGTGGAGCAATGGAAACCCTGGATCAAGGGCGCGGTGGTCGCCATCGGCAACGCGCCGACCGCCTTGTTCCGGCTGTTGGAGCTGATCGATGACGGTTGCGGCCGTCCCGCCGTCATATTGGGCTTTCCCGTCGGGTTCATCGGCGCGACCGAGGCCAAAGAGCGATTGGTCACCCATAGTGCTGGCGTGCCCTTTATCAGCCTCAGCGGGCGATTCGGTGGCAGCGCCCTGGCGGCGGCGGCGGTCAACGCGCTGGCCACAAGCGCCAAGGACGCCGCGACCGGCGCCACCACACCCGGGGTGCTCCCGGCGGAGGCGCAGCCGTGACGCCGTGGCTCCATGTGGTCGGCATCGGCGCCGAGGGCCTGGCCGGCCTCGCGCCCGCGGCGCGCGCCGTGGTCGAGAACGCCGAGGTGCTGATCGGCGGCAAGCGCCATCTCGCCATGGTGCCCGAAGGCCCCGCCGAGCGCCTGGTTTGGGGTACGCCCCTGGAGGACACGGTCAAGGAGATCGCGGCCCGGCGCGGGCGCCGCGTTGCCGTGCTCGCCACCGGTGATCCCATGTTCTATGGCGTCGGCGCTACGCTCGCGCGCCATTTCGATGGCACCGACATGGCGGTCCTGCCCCACCCCGGCGCCTTCAGCCTGGCCTGCGCCCGGCTCAACTGGCCCTTCGCCGATGTCGAGACCCTGAGCCTCCATGGCCGTGCGGCGGAAACCATGAAGCTGTTCATGGCGCCGGGCGCGCGGCTCCTCATCCTGGCCGAGAACTGCGACACCCCGGCCCGGGTGGCGGCGTTGCTGACCGAGGCCGGCTATGGCCCGAGCACCATCACCGTGCTGGAGAACATGGATAGCAGTGAGGAAAGGCGCACCGACGGCATTGCCGAGAACTGGGACGCGCCCCGGGGACATGACCTCAACACCATCGCGGTTGAATGCCGCACCGCACCCGGGGCGAAATTAACATCCCGGGTGCCGGGCCTTCCCGATGATGCGTTCGAGCATGACGGCCAAATCACCAAGCGCGAGGTCCGCGCCGTCACCCTGGCGGCGTTGGCGCCGCTGGCCGGTGAGACATTGTGGGACATCGGCGCCGGGGCCGGGTCGGTGGCCATCGAATGGCTGCGTGCCGCCCCTCGCACCCAGGCCCATGCCATCGAACGGGATGCGGACCGCTGCACCATGATGGCGCGGAACGCCATGGCGCTCGGCGTGCCGCATCTGGATATCATCACAGCCACGGCGCCCGATGGCCTCAGCGGTCTCGACCGTCCCAACGCCGTCTTCATCGGCGGCGGGCTTGGCCAGCCGGGACTGATCGAAACCGCTTGGGATGCGTTGCCCGCGGGCGGGCGTCTGGTTGCCAATGCCGTCACCGTCGAGGGCGAGGCGGCCCAAACCCGGGGTGTTGCGGCCCATGGCGGAGAGCTTCGCCGTATCGCGATTTCACGGGCCGAACCGCTGGGCGCCAGGCAGGGTTGGCGGCCGTTGCGGCCGGTCAGCCAATGGGCCGCGGTCAAGACCTAGAGAAAACACAACGGGAGGAAGAACTGAACGGCACCTTATACGGCCTCGGCGTCGGCCCCGGCGATCCTGAGCTTATCACGGTAAAGGCGCTCGGCATCCTGGGCCGGGTGCCGGTCATCGCCTATCCGGCCACGGTCTCGGGCGACAGCATGGCGCGGCGCATCGCCGATCCTCACATTTCAGGCGGCCAGACCGAACTGCCGATCGCCATCGACATCGGCATCGGCCACGCGGAAAACTCCGACGCCTATGACCGTGGCGCGGAGGCCATCGCCGAACATCTGGGTGCCGGCCGCGACGTCGCCGTTCTCTGCGAGGGCGATCCGTTCTTCTACGGCTCGTTCATGTATGTGTTCGCACGCCTGGCCGAGACTTGGCCGGTGGTGGTGGTGCCGGGGATCTCGTCCTTGAATGCCTGCGCCGCGGCGCTCAAAGCACCGCTCGCCGGCGGTGGCGACGTTCTCAGCATCGTTCCCGCCACCCTGGACGAAGACCGCCTCGAAGCCGCCATTATGGCCGCAGACGCCGTCGCCATCATCAAGATCGGGCGCCATTACGCCAAGCTCGCCAAGGTGCTGGACCGCTTGGACCTTACCAACCAGGCGCGCTATATCGAGCGCGTCGGCATGGAAGGGGAAAAAAGCCTGCCCTTTGAGCACATCAGCGCCGATGAGGTGCCGTATTTTTCCTTGGTCCTGGTCCATGGCCGTGGCCAGGCGTGGAGTTAGTGGCATGAAGGATGAAGCCACTATGGACCTGACGCCGCCTGGGATTGATGCCGATAGCCCCGATTTCGACATTCCAGGAGGCGCCGTGCTCATCACTCTCACGCCTGGGGGGGTGGAACTTGCCCAAAGCCTGAAAGGCGCTCTTCCCGGCGCCGCCATCCATGGACTTGCGCGCCGCGCCGATGGTGCCGAGGTCACCTTCACCGATATGGGCCGCCATGTCCGCGACTTGTACGCGGCGGGGACGCCCATTGTCGGCATCTGCGCCGCGGCGATCCTGATCCGCATCCTCGCCCCTGTGCTGGAGGAAAAGCGCGCGGGTGGCCCGGTGGTCGCCGTGGCCGAGGATGGCAGCGCCGCGGTTCCCCTGCTCGGCGGCCACAGCGGCGCCAACCGCCTGGCCCGGGCCATCGCGGAGAGAAGCCACGGCACCGCCGCCATCACCACCGCCGGCGATCTACGATTGGGCGTTGCCTTGGATGATCCGCCCCGGGGCTGGCGCGTCGCCAATCCGGGCGCGGCCAAGGCGGTGACCGCCGCCCTGCTCAGGGGTGGGCGCGTCGCCCTCAACCATGACGCCGGTGATGCCAGTTGGTTGGTGAACTCGGGGGCAAAATTCACCACCGGCTGTGATGCCACCATCCACTTGACCGACCGCGCGGTGACACCAACCGAGAAGGATCTGGTGCTGCATCCGGCGACATTGGCCTTGGGCGTCGGCTGCGAACGCGGGGTTGATGCCCAAGAACTGCAGACCCTCGCCTATCAAGCCCTTAACGCGGCGGGATTGGCGGCGGGCGCGGTGGCTTGCGTTGCGTCGATAGACATCAAGGCGGACGAGGACGCGGTCCACCGCCTCGCCGACGGCTTGGGGGTGCCGGCGCGGTTTTTCGCCGCCGAGACCCTCGAGGCCGAGGCCCCGCGCCTCAAATCCCCGTCGGATCTTGTGTTCCATGAGGTCGGCTGCCACGGGGTCTCGGAAGGGGCGGCGCTGGCCGCGGCGGGCCCGCAAGCCCAACTGGTGGTGGCCAAGATCAAGTCAAAGCGCGCCACCTGCGCCATCGCCCGCGCCCCCCACATCATCGATGCCAAGGCGGTGGGCCAGCCCCAAGGCCGGCTTTATGTCGTCGGTATCGGCCCCGGGGATGACCACTGGCGCACGCCCGAGGCCGACGCGGCGCTGGCCGAAGCCGAAGACGTGGTCGGCTATAAGCTTTATCTCGACCTGCTGGGCGATGCCATCGCCCATGCGCGCTGCCACCGCTATGACCTCGGCGCCGAACGGGACCGGGTCACCCATGCGCTGGAGCTTGCCGCCGAGGGTGGCACCGTCGCCCTGGTGTCATCGGGCGATGCCGGGATCTATGCCTTGGCCACCCTAGTGTTCGAGACCCTCGACGAGGCGGGCCGCGCGGATTGGAAGCGGCTCAAAGTCACGGTGGTGCCGGGGATCTCGGCGATGCAGGCCGCTTCTGCCCGCGCCGGCGCGCCGCTGGGCCATGATTTCTGCGCCATATCCTTATCGGATCTACTGACGCCGTGGCCCACCATCGAGGCCCGGCTCAAAGCCGCGGCCACCGGCGATTTCGTCCTCGCCCTTTACAATCCGGCCTCAAGGCGGCGAACCAAGCAGCTTGCCGCCGCCCGCGACATCCTGTTGGCCGCCCGCGCGCCCGAAACGCCAGTTCTCATTGCGCGCAATCTCGGCCGCGAAGGTGAAACCACCCGGGTCATCAAACTCGGCGAGCTAAAACCCGAAGATGCCGACATGACGACCCTGGTCCTGGTCGGCAACAGCCAGACCCGGCACATCCCGGGCCAAAACCAGGGTTGGCTCTACACGCCGCGCGGTTACGCCGCCAAGGAGCCCCTGCCATGAAGGAGCCCCTGCCATGACGGTGCATTTCATCGGCGCCGGGCCCGGGGCTGTGGACCTGATAACCGTGCGCGGCCTCGATCTCATCCGCCGCTGTGCGGTGATCATCTATGCCGGGTCCCTGGTGCCCCGGGACATGCTGGACCAGGCCCCCGACGGGGCACGCATCATAGATTCGGCGCCGCTCACCCTCGATGACATCATCGACGAGATGCAAAAGGCCCATACCGAGGGCTCCGACGTGGCGCGGCTCCATTCCGGCGACCCGTCGCTTTACGGCGCCATCGGCGAACAGATGCGCCGGCTCGATGGCCTCGCCATTCCCTATGACATCACCCCAGGGGTGCCGGCCTATGCCGCCGCCGCCGCCGCCCTTGGCCGCGAACTGACCCTTCCCGGCGTCAGCCAGACCGTGATCCTGACCCGCACCGCGGTGCGGGCGTCCGCCATGCCCGAGGGCGAGGAGCTCGACCGGCTGGGCGCTTCCGGGGCGACATTGGCGATCCATCTTTCGATCAACAATCTGGCGCGGGTGGTCGGCGATCTCACGCCCCATTACGGCGCCGATTGCCCCTGTGCGGTGGCCTACCGGGTCGGCTGGCCCGACGAGAAACTCTTCACCGGCACCCTCGCCACCATTCGCGATGAGATCAAACAGGCGGGAATCACCCGCACCGCCATCATCCTGGTCGGCCGCGCCCTCGAAGATGATGATTTCGCCCCTTCCCGGCTCTACGACCCCAGCCACGACCATATCCTGCGCCCGAAATCCTCATGACGGCACCAACGAAAGGGTCTCATCGAGCCAGATAAGGGCATCCTCCACGGTCGCGGCGTGGGGGCCGGGCGCCAAGGGCGGCCGTTTGATCATCACCACCGGAAGGCCAAGGGTGCGGGCGGCGTCAATCTTGGCCCCGGTGGCGGCGCCGCCGCTTTGGCGGCTGACAAGCACATCGATGCGGTGGCGGACAAGAAGCTCCCGTTCGCCCGCGACCGTGAACGGCCCCCGTCCTTCGATCACCCGGCAATGGCGAAGTGGCAGCGGGTCGGCGGGAGCTTCGATCATGCGCGCCAGGAACCAGAAGCCTTTGAGGCCGCCGAAATATGTGAGCGCCGACGCGCCGAGTGTCAGCATCACCCGCGCCCTTCCGGCGCTCACCGTCTTGAGCGCCGGAAGTGCCGCGGCGGCGGCGGCGATGTCATCCACCTCGATCCAATTGTCACCATCACGCATTTGCCACGGCGCGCGCACCACCATGAGGCGTGGCACCTGGACCTCGGCGCAAGCCTCACAGGCGTGGGCCGACATGGTGGCGGCGAAGGGGTGGGTGGCATCGATCACCACATCGATGGATTGGTGCCTAAGGTAATCGGCAAGGCCGGATGCGCCGCCGAAACCGCCGCTGCGGACGGCGCCAGCCTGGCCAATGGGTTGGGCGGTGCGCCCGGCCAAGGACGTGATGACATCAAGGCCCGGCCCGTATCGCTGCTGCGCTTGATCGGCAAGGGCGCGGGCCTCGATGGTGCCGCCCAGGATCAGAAGGCGCATTATGTGCTCACGGCCCGGCATGGCCGATCAACTTTCCGGTGCGGTCAAAGACGGCGACATCGATCTTGATGCCACCCCCCACGGTCTTGAGCGCCACCGCCAGCGCCCGGTTGGCGACCGCGTCAGCCAAGGCCGGCGCGGCTTTCCCCGCAAGCATCAGGACCTCGCCGGCGCTGACCGCGGCCTCGGCCTTGGCCACCATATCCGGCGCACCGCCGGCGGCTTGCAACAGTCCAGCCAGAACCTTGATATCGACCCTGGAGCGCGCCGAATGGAGATCGAGATGGCCGTCCCCGAGCTTGGCGAGCTTGGCGAAACCACCCGCCAGCGTCAGCCATGGCACTGGATTTCGGCGCAGATACTTCAACACGCCGCCGGCGAAATCCCCCATGTCGATCAACGCCGCCTCGATCAGGCCGTACATGTCCTGCACCGCGCGCTCCGACGTGCTCCCGGTGGCGGCGGCGATGTGGGGGAAGCCTTCGGCGCGGGCGACGTCGATGCCGCTGTGGATCGAACAGATCCAGGACGAGCACGAATAAGGCTTGACGATGCCGGTGGTGCCCAGCACCGAAAGCCCGCCCAAAATGCCGAGCCGCCCATTGGCGGTCTTGGCCGCCATGTCTTCGCCGCCGGGGATCGAGAGCGTGATGTCCACATCGCCGGGGGCGCCGTGGCGTGCGGCGATGGCGCCGATCTCGGCCTCGATCATGCGCCGGGGTGCCGGGTTGATGGCGGG
>JAZFWG010000340.1:0-2466 GCA_036448135.1 Alphaproteobacteria bacterium | reverse complement strand
GGTCGCCGGCAGGTCGGCCTTCTTCACCTTATTGGTGTTGTAGGACATGCAGTAATAGCGGATGCGCCCCACCGCCGAGAGACCCCTGGGATGATGCAGTGATTTCGGCACGTTGTTGTAGGCCGGGAGATCCCTCAGATCGACGAACGCACCGGCGGCCTCGAACATATGGACCGAACCGGAGAGGCCGGTGATCACGTCGGTCAGCACGCGGCCGGTCTTGAAGGCGGTGAGCGGCTTGATGACGCGCCTCGACGTATGGGAGACGCGGTCGTGCTTCAATTTGATGTAGGGATAGCGCTCCGAGAAAATCTCCCCCATCTTGGCCCACGGTTTGCGGCGATAGGTCGTCCAGACGGTGACGGCGCCTTCCTTCTTGGCACCATCGACCCAGGCCTGGGGTACCGCAAGTTCCTTATCCAGCCCCTTGAGGATGGACGCGTCCATCTTCAGGGCCTTGAGCATCTTCTGGGTGTTCTTGGGCAGTTCCGCCGAAATGGCGGGCCCCGCCACCAGACCGGCGGCGAAAAGCAATGCAACGCTAAAGATTGCGCGTTTCATGATGTGGCCTCCCACGGGTTACGGGGCCGGTGTGCACGGAGGCCCCAAATTCATTATTTTCCGCTGGGTTTCCGAAAACCCAGCCCCATGGGGAAAACTTGACGCAAAACCCCTACTGGGTCAACCGTGAGGTTTAGCGTTGGAGGCAATCACAGCCGGCGATGCCGCCAAGACGGGGCCAAGCCCACCGGCTATACTGGCCCCAAGGCACCCAAAACAATACTTTAGGGAGGACAACACCCATGCGGATCCTGCGTTACGATATTTCCGGCGAACCCCGCACTGCGCGCCGCCTCGGCGTCATGCTGGATGGCGACATCATCGGCGATCTCCGCGCCGGCTATGGCCGCCATTTGGCCGACGGCGGCGACCCCCACGGGCGGCAAATCGCCGCACTCCGCATCCCGGCGACCTTGGCGGCGCTGCTTAGCAGCGGTCCCAAGGCGATGGACGCCGCCCGCGCTGGCCACGGCTGGCTCGAAGCCCACGCCAGCCCCGAGCCGGCGGCCCAGGGCCTCGATGGCGAGCCCCTGTTCGCCCCCCGCAAGGATTGCACCATTCACTCGCCGATCCATCCCTCCAAGGTCATCGCGGTCGGGCGCAACTACCGCGCCCACACCGCCGAGATGGGCAGCAAGAACCCCATGAAGGTGCCGTCGGCCTGGATCAAGGCCAACTCGGCGGTGTGGGGGCCCTACCGCGACATCGTCAAGCCGGCGGCGTGCCACGACATGGATTACGAGACCGAGATGGCCTTCGTCATCGGCGAGAAATGCAAGAACGTGCCGGAAGACAAGGCCTATGACGTCATCGCCGGCTATATCGTCACCAACGACGTCACCGCCCGGGACATCAACCGGATCGAGCGCGCCGAGGGCAACCGGCTCTTGGGCAAGAATTTCGACGGCTTCTGCCCCACCGGGCCCTGGCTAACCACCGCGGACGAGATCGCCGACCCCATGAAGCTGCGGCTCATCACCCGGGTCAATGGCCATGTGCGCCAGGACGCCAACACCTCGGACATGATCTGGTCGATCCCGCAGATGGTGGCCTATGTCTCGCAGATGACGCTGGAGCCCGGCGACATCGTGCTCACCGGCTCGCCCGAAGGGGTGGCGTCGGGCAAGGGCGACAACACCGGTAGCTTCCTCACCCCCGGCGACGTGCTCGAATCCGAGATCGAGGGCATCGGCACCCTGCGCAACACCATCGTCGAAGACACCCTGGCGCCGAGCTGGGATTGGTGAGTGCCCCCCCTACCCCACATCCTCGTCGAGGAAGGCGAAGGTTGCCGATGGATCGGCCGGGTCTGCGCCGGCGACTTGCAATAGATATTCGAACACCGATGACACGTCGCGATCGGTGAAGCCCGCCGCCTCGGCGTCAGCCAGGGTGCGGTTGATGGCTTCCAGCATGGGGTAGTCGCCGCCCAACGCCTGGGCCAGCTTGGCGAGGTTCTCGAAGCTCCGGGCCCGGGCCGGGAGCTTCCCCGGATAGCTCGAATAGTCGTGGGTCACCATCAATTTTCCCCGGGTCTCCAACATGGCTGAGCTCGCCTGGCTGCCGGCAACCGCGTCGAAGAAGTCCTTGGGATCCAGCCCCGCCTTGGTGGCGAGCGTAAAGGCCTCCGCCGCCGCCTGGGTGTGGGCGATGACCAGGTAAAAGGCGATGAACTTGGCCATGCGCCCGGCGCCGAAGCCGCCGACATGGGTGACGTTGGCGGTAATGGCGTCGAGCACCGCCCGGTGGCGGGCGAACGACGGCTTGTCGCCGCCGACGAAGATCGCCGCGGTCTTGGCCGCGATGTAACGGGGATTGCCCGAGATGGTGCAGTCCAGCATCTCCATCCCCGCCGCCGCCAAGGCGCGGGCCTCGCGCTTCTTGTCGGCCAAAGGCAGCGTCGAG
>JAZFWG010000339.1:0-3885 GCA_036448135.1 Alphaproteobacteria bacterium | reverse complement strand
GCCATCAATTCGACCATCTTCAATTTGGGCCACGCCGTCGGTCCCGCCATTGCCGGCATGCTCATCTCTCCTCTGGGTGTGGCGTCGGTGTTTGCGTTAAATTTCCTGGCCTTCGCGGCCCATCTGATCAATCTGTTCCGCATCCACATGGCTCCGCCGGAGCGCCGGGAACGGGGCCGCGCGGGCATGGTGGGTGAGTTCAAGGAAGGGTTGCGCTACACACTATCCCATGCCGGCATCGCACCGGTCCTGGTGCTTCTCATCATCTCCTCGGTCGCGTCCCGGCCGGTGATGGATATGATGCCCGGCTTCGCCGACGACGTCTTTGGCCGCGGCGCCGAAGGTTTTGGCTGGCTGCTTTCGGCCTATGGCGCCGGGGGGGTGTTGGCGGCGGTGTGGCTCACACAACGCGGTAGCGTCATCGGCTTGACTGCATTGGTCGTTGTCCAGACCCTTCTCATGGGTGCGGCGATCATCATATTTGCCTTGATGGAATTCTTCTGGGCCGGCCTCGCCCTGGTGACGGCGTTTGGCTTTTCCCATGTCATCAGCGGCACCGGAACCCAGACCCTGATGCAGACCGCCGTCGCAAACCAAGTTCGGGGCCGGGTGATGTCGCTCTATGCCATGGTCACCCTCGGCATGCCCGCGGTGGGTGCCATCATCATTGGCGGGGTCGCGGAACATCTCGGGCTTCATATTGCCACCCTCGGCGCCGGCGTGATTTGCCTCATAGGCTGGGTCTGGATTCGCTTACGCCTCAAGGTGATGGCGCCGGCTTTGGAAACCCACCCGGACTAGGCTGTGTAGAGACCGTAAGCTCCAAATCAACTGGCGCCGGGGTCACGGTTGCGGTTAACTTGACGGGCCCGAAAATATAAATGGGCCCAGAAAATGGGAGGCAACCTCAAATGGAACCCAACGCCTATGGTCCTTTCGACTACGTTCCCATTACCGGCCGCAAGAAGTTGACATGGCCGGGAGGCGCGCGGCTCGCGTTCTGGCTTGTCCCCAACATCGAAATCTTCCATCTCGATACGGAGATGCCGGGCGGCAAGGGTAAGATTCCCGATGTTTCCACCTGGGGTGGCCGCGACTATGGCAACCGGGTCGGCGTGTTTCGCTTCATGGATGTCTTTGCCAAGTTCGGCTTCCGGCCCACCGCGGCGCTCAATAGCGAGATATGCGACGTCTGTCCCCAAATCGTCGAGGCGGGCACCAAGAACGGTTGGGAGTGGATGGCCCACAACCGCACCAACACCATACGCCTCAACGATGTGGATACCGCCGAACAGGAGGCCGAACTCATCCATGATGTTCTCGATCGCATCGAGAAGGAAACCGGGACCAGACCCAAGGGTTGGCTGAGTTCAGGCCGGCAACAGAGCTGGCGCAGCCTCGAGCTGCTCGCCGAAGCGGGCTGCACCTTTACCGGCGATTGGAGCAACGACGACCAGCCCGTGCGCATGAAGGCGGGCAACAAGACCGTGGTCTGTCTGCCCTACGGCACCGGCATCAGCGACAAGAGCGCGTTCGAGCGCATCAATTGCACCCCCGAAGAATTTACCAATATGATTTGCACCGCCTTCGATGTGCTTTACCGGGAAAGCGAGGACTCGGGCCGGGTCGCTTGCGTGTCGATCCATCCCTATCTCACCGGCGTCCCTCATCGCATTGGGGCGTTGGAACGGGCACTCGAATATATTTGCTCCCATGACGGGGTGTGGCTGGCGACGGGAAGTGAAATCGCCGACCACTTCCTGGCCCAGGACACTTCGACTTAAAGTCACCCCGACCTGACACCTGTTCGCCATTGCCGGGATAACAACCAAACCCAAATAGGGAGAAGGCGCCATGAAATATCGCACGTTCGGCAAGACCGGGATGGAGGTCTCTGAGGTGGGGTTCGGTTGCGGGCGCACCGGCGGGCTGCTCATCGACGGCAATGACGAGGACCGCCGCGCCGCCATCCGCAAGGCCCTTGATGGTGGCATCAACTGGTTCGACACCGCCGAAGCCTATGGCGACGGCAAGTCCGAAGAGGCGCTGGGCTGGCTGTTGCAAGAGGTCGAAGAAACCCCCCATGTCTCCACCAAGGTCACGGTCGACCCGGGGGCGGGGGACCTTCCCGGCCAGATCAAATCCCATTGCGAAGCCTCGCTCAAGCGCTTGCGCCGCGATTGGGTGGACATCCTGCAGATCCACAACCGCATCGATCCTGGCGCCGGCCCCAAGACCCTCACGGTGGAACAAGTGCTCGGCCCCGGCGGCATCGCCGAGGGCTTGGAGAAAATGAAACAAGAGGGCAAGGCCCGGTTCATGGGGCTCACCGCCCTCGGTGATGCGCCCTCTCTCTGCCGCGTCATCGAAAGCGGGCGCTTCGATTCGGTGCAGATGTTCTACAACATGGTCAATCCGTCCGCGGTGCGCGCCATGCCCCCGGCCTGGACCGGCCAGAACCTTGACGGCATCGCCGAGGCCTGCCGCGCTGCTGGAACCGGCATCCTCGCCATCCGCGTCCTGGTCGGCGGTCTTATCCCCGGTGGCGATCCCGGCCGCCGGGTCTCCATGATGACCAAGGAAACCGACAAGGAGACCGAGGAGGTGAAGGCCGATGCCGCCCTGGCCACGGTCGGCGACGGCTACGGCACCAGGGCCCAGACCGGGCTGCGCTTTGCCCTGGCGTGCCCGGACATCTCCGTCGCCCTGGTCGGCATCGGCGCGACCGGCCATGTGGACGAGGCCATAGAGGCGTCGGGCATGGGTCCCCTGCCGCATGAGGCCATTCGGCGGCTCGAAAGGCTTTACCAGACCGATTTCCAAACCGGCTGACGGGACGCCACCGGCGCCTTAGACCGACTTGGCGAGCTTTTTCTCGAAATGTTGGCGCCACTCGGGCGCCAGAGCGGGGATTTCGATGGCGTTTCTCAGGCGCGCCGGGTCCGGGGTTTTCGCCGCCCACAGCCTGGAGATCTCTCTCACGCTCATGGCGTGGCGGTCGGCGCTGATGAGCTCGATGGTGTCGCCGGCGCCGAGAACGCCCTCCTCGATCACGCGCAGGTAGAACCCGACCCGGCCCGAGGCCAGAAACATCAAGGGGAATTTTTCCGATCCCATGCGCATCGCCAGCTTGTGGCACGGCGCGCGCGGCTCCGTGACCTCGACCACGGCACCGCCTATGCGGAACACATCGCCGATATGGATATCATTCTCAATCATGCCCTCGACGGTGAAGTTCTCGCCGAACTGTCCGTAGCCGAGGTCACTGCGACCAAGCTCCCGCTCCCAGTGGGCGTAGTTCTCGATGGCGTAGACATAGGCGGCCATGTACGGCCCGCCATGGAGTTCGGTGTTGCCCTGGCCGTCGCCGTCGAGATTGAGCGTGCGCAGCATGACGCGCCCCGCCACCGGTTGCTTGAAGATGGCCGTCATATAGGTGCGCCCCAGATGGGTGACCTGCCGCGGCTTGGCGACATTGACGGAAATCAGCTTCATGGTGCCTTCCTTGCCATGGCGAGTGAAGCAGAAACCAAACTTAGGGGCAAATTGACCTTGAGCATCGGTGCGGCATAGGTTTCAATAATTCGAACTCCAATCAATTTAGCCCTGTTTGAGTATATTATGGAGATTTCAATATGAAAGACGAAGAACGATTGCCATTGGCCCTGTTGGTGGCGTGCTTCGCCCTCTAACTGTTGCGGGATTCCGACATCAAGTGGACGGTCGGCTAAGGACGAGGTGAATAGTCATAAGGAGGATTGAGACGAGACGGTGAACATCAGGTCCATCCTTTCCCCCATCGGCGTTCGCCTGTTCGGCGGGTTTATCAATGTCATCCTGGTCACCGCGGTGATCGTCATGGTGTCCCTGGAGCAGGTCTCGAAT
>JAZFWG010000338.1:0-12617 GCA_036448135.1 Alphaproteobacteria bacterium | reverse complement strand
GGAATCCGAATGGTAGTCCAACGCCGAACTGGTGTTATAGGCGCGGGTGGTGGGGTCCTTGTCGCGGCTGTCGCCCATGAGGTCGAGCACATGGCCGAGGACATGGCCCTTGTGATTCTGGGAAACCGGCTCACCGATACGCAGGCCCATGCCCCAGAAGGCCGCGGCGGACCGGGCAATATCGTAGCGCTCCACCGGCAAGCCGCGCAGCACAGCGATGCCGCGCCCGTCAATCAATTCCGTCTTGATTTGCGCCAGCTTGGAGTCCAGACCCGGCAGCGGGAAATCATCACGGCTGATATCCTTGATATCCAAACCGCGCGCTTCAACGGCGTCGGCGGCGGCGTCAATCTCGGCGATATCGCCGGCATCGAGCCGGAACACCCAGTCGTCGCTGGCTTTGAGCTCGGCGCCGGTCCAGCCGGCGGGGTCCACCACCGGTTTCATGGGCTCGGCGGGCCGGCGGAGATCGCCATTGCGGATATTCACCATAGCTATTCCTTGGCGGTCAACGGTGCACGAAAGGTGCACTATATGTAGAAGCGCCGCGCCCGGCTGTCCATCGATCGATCAATTTTGTGGATCAATCCCGCTTCAGGCCACGCACGGTTGCGGATTTCAGCGGCCATGAAAATAACGGACAAGCAAATTTCACCGGCCGTCATATTCATGCCGATTGTGGAAGATTCCGGCCGGAAATGGTTAGAAACGCACATCCTTTGGCGGATTGGCGCTGGTGCCTTACGCCAAGTTCGAGTTGACGGCGCATCACGGCACACGCTATGTGGCCGCCATGGCCGATCCGCAACATCCCATCTCAGCCACCGAACGGCTGGCCTGGCTCCGGCTCATCCGCAGCGAAAATGTGGGGCCGGTGACGTTTTCTCAACTTCTGGCCCATTTCGACACCGCCTCGGCGGCGCTCGACGCCCTGCCCGAGCTGGCCCGGCGTGGCGGCCGCGCACGGCCCATCAAGATCTGCCCGAAAAGCGACGCCGAGCGTGAAATCGAGGCCCACGAGGCCCTGGGCGCCCGGCTGGTAACCTATGCCGAGCCCGATTATCCCGCCCCCCTGGCCGAGATCGGCGATGCCCCGCCGGTCCTCAGCCTCCGCGGCCACGGCCATCTTCTGGAACGGCGCGCCGTCGCCATTGTCGGCGCCCGCAATGCCTCCGCCAACGGCAGGCGCATGGCCCAGACCCTTGCCGCTGGGCTCGGCGAGCATGACCTGGTGGTGCCCTCGGGCATGGCGCGCGGCATCGACGCCGCGGCCCACACCGGCGCCCTGAAGGGCGGCACCATCGCCGTGATGGCGGGTGGCGTCGACGTCATCTACCCCACCGAGAACACCGGGCTTTACCAGGAGATCGTCGAACGCGGCGCAGCGATCTCCGAACAACCCCTGGGCACCAAGCCCCAGGCGCGGCACTTCCCCCACCGCAACCGGCTGATTTCCGGGATGTCCCTGGCCGTGGTGGTGGTGGAAGCGGCGAAACGCTCGGGCTCGCTGATCACGGCCCGTTTCGCCGGCGAGCAGGGCCGCGAAGTTCTGGCGGTCCCCGGATCACCCCTTGACCCGCGGGCACAGGGTACCAATCTACTCATCCGCGAGGGCGCCACCCTGATCCAATCGGCGGAAGACGTGGTCGAAGCCCTTGGCGGCATCCTGCGCCGCACCGCCGAAGAGGGTCGTAAACGCGCTCTGGCGCCGGCGCCGGGCACGGTCATGCCCGATGAATCGGAGCTTGCCCAGGCACGGGCGGACATTGTTGAAAGTCTGGGGCCATCACCGGTAACAGTTGACGAAATCATCCGTCAATGCCAATTCTCTCCCGCCGTGGTGTCCACCATCCTGCTCGAACTCGAGCTTGCGGGGCGGCTGGAAAGGCAACCAGGAGGCCAAATTTGTCTTTGTTATTCGTGATTAACCAGGTCAGGTAGGGATTTGTTAGCTATATCACCGTTGAATTCCCGGTCATGAGCAATATTGTCGTCGTTGAATCGCCGGCCAAGGCTAAGACCATAAACAAATATCTGGGGCCGGATTACACGGTGCTGGCCACCTTCGGTCATGTCCGCGATCTCCCGTCCAAGGATGGATCGGTGCGTCCCGACGAGGGCTTCGCCATGACCTGGGTGGTCAATGACAAGGCGGAAAAACACTTAAAGGCGATCTCAAACGCACTCAAATCGGCCGACAATCTCTATCTCGCCACCGACCCGGACCGCGAGGGCGAGGCCATATCCTGGCACGTGCTGCGTCTTCTCGAAGAGCGCAAGGCGCTGAACGGGGTCAATGTCAAGCGGGTGGTCTTCCACGAAATCACCAAGAACGCCGTGCTCGAGGCCATGAAGCATCCCCGCGATATCGACCGGCCGCTGGTCGATGCCTACCTGGCGCGCCGGGCACTCGATTACCTGGTCGGCTTCACCCTGTCGCCGGTGTTGTGGCGCAAACTTCCGGGCAGCCGCTCGGCGGGACGGGTGCAGTCGGTGGCGCTCAGGCTGATTTGCGAACGCGAGTCCGCAATCGAAGTCTTCAAGCCCCGGGAATATTGGACCGTGGAGACCGATTTCAGCACCGAAAAGGGCGCCATGCTGACCACCCGCCTCACCCACCTCGGCGGTGAAAAGCTGACCAAGTTTTCCCTCGAGAACGCGTCCCAGGCCGAAGCCGCGGTGGCGCGCATCAACACCCTCGACTTCAAGGTCGTAACCATCGAACGTAAGCAGGCCCGGCGCAATCCGCAGGCGCCTTTCATCACTTCGACCCTGCAGCAGGAAGCATCGCGAAAACTCGGCTTCGGCGCGTCCAGGACCATGCAGACGGCGCAGAAGCTCTATGAGGGCGTCGAGATCGACGGCGAAATGGTCGGCCTGATCACATATATGCGCACCGACAGCGTCCAGCTGTCCCAGGACGCGATCGGCGCGATCCGCCGGTTCATCCCCAGGGAATACGGCGACGCCTATCTTCCCTCCTCGCCGCGGGCCTATAAAAGCACCGCGCGCAACGCCCAGGAGGCCCATGAGGGAATTCGCCCCACCGACATCACGCGCCTGCCCATGGACGGCGCCCACAAACTCAATCAGGATCAACTGCGGCTTTACGATCTGATCTGGAAACGCACGGTGGCGAGCCAGATGGAAAATGCCCGGATCGACCAAGTCGCCATCGATGTCGGCGGCGGCGATGGCACGGTGCTCAGGGCCACCGGGTCGTCTATCGCCTTCGACGGCTTCCTCAAGCTTTACCGGGAAGGCCGCGACGACCCGGTCAATGGCACCGAACTTGCCGGCGACGGCGATGAAGAACGGATGCTGCCGCCGGTCAATGAAGGCGAGACCATGGCCCGGAACCGGGTCAACCCCGACCAGCATTTCACCCAGCCGCCGCCGCGCTTCACCGAAGCGTCCCTGGTCAAACGGTTGGAGGAATTGGGCATCGGCCGGCCTTCGACCTACGCCTCGATCATTTCGGTGCTGCAGGACCGCGATTACGTTGTGCTGGAGAAAAAGCGATTCGTCCCCGTGGACCGCGGCCGTATCGTGACATCGTTCCTGGAAAGCTTCTTCGAGCACTATGTGGAGTACGATTTCACCGCCCAGTTGGAGAACCAGCTCGATGACATTTCCAGCGGCCGTATCGACTGGAAACAGGTGCTCGGCAATTTCTGGACCGCTTTCGCCGCCGCCGTCGAAGGCACCAAGGATCTGACCATCACCGATGTTATCGATTGCCTCGATGCCGAACTCGGCCCCCATTTCTTCCCCGACGACGGCTCCGGCAAGGATTTCCGCGTGTGCCCCGCCTGCGGCAGCGGACGCATTGGCCTCAAGCTCGGAAAATACGGCGCCTTCATTGGCTGCTCGGGCTATCCGGAGTGCAAATACACCCGCAAGCTGACGATCATGAACGGCGAGCCCGACGACAGCGTTGCCCTGGCCAACGGCCCCATCGAGCTCGGCATCGACAGCGCCACCGGCGATGTGGTGTCCCTGCGCCATGGACCCTATGGCCTGTATTTTCAGAAGGGCGAGGTCGAGAAACCAGCCAAGGGCAAGGCCAAGAGCAAGGAAAAGCCCAAACGGGTGTCCCTGCCCAAGGGCATGAGCCCCGAGACCGTGACCCTGGAGACAGCCCTCGGGCTGTTATCGCTGCCCCGTGAGGTTGGCAAGCACCCGGAAACCGACAAGGCAATCACCGCCGGCATCGGCCGTTTTGGCCCCTATGTCCGCCACGGCACCACCTATGCCTCCCTGGACGATGCCGATGATGTGCTGACCGTCGGCCTCAACCGTGCCGTCGACCTGATCCAATCGGCAAAACCCAAGAAGGGCGCCGCGGGCCGGATGCGGGAAATCGGCGACCATCCCGCCGACGGCAAGCCCATCGGCCTCTACAAGGGCCGTTACGGCCCCTATGTCAAACATGGCCGCATCAATGCCTCGGTTCCCGCCGACAAATCCCCCGACACCCTGACCCTGGAAGACGCGGTCGCCCTTCTCGATGCCCGGGCGCAGAAGAAGAAGGGCGCCGCCACCAAGAAAGCGTCCCGGCCGCGAAAGACCAAGGCCAAATCGAGCGCCAAGGACAAGGCAACAGGGCCCCTCAGCGAAGCCGGCTGAACCGCCGAGCACGATCCGCCAGCGGAGGCGCCGGAACGGAGGCGGAAGGCGAATTTCTTGTTGGTGGGGACGTTAAAAGTTGGTTAAGACATAAAGCGTTAGTGTTCGCGGAAGCGGTATTCGTTCCGATATGAATCCGAAACTCATGAATTTCATTCGCAAGATACGGCCTCTCGGCCCCACCAGCCTGATGCTGGCGCTATTGTTGCTCCCCGGCTGCGTAGCGCAGGTCGCCCATGACCAGCACGTCGAAAACCGCAATGTCTCCGACCCGGTCTTCGTCACCGGCTATAAGCACATCTACGACAAATATATCGAGCCCCTGGACATGGGCGAAGTGGCGTTGAACGGCCTCAAGACGATTTCCGACATCGATCCCGGCCTCAATGTCAGCCGCGCCGGAGGCAGGGTCCAGTTGCTCCATGGCGACGCCATGGTCAGCGATTTCACCAGCCCGCACGCCACCGACATCGATGGCTGGGCCTTGGTCACGACCGAGATCATCAGCGCCGGCCGCGGGGTCTCCAAGAGCTTGGACAATAAGGGCAATGAAGAGGTCTATAAGGCCGTGTTCAAGGGCGCGCTCGAGGGTCTCGACGGCCACAGCCGCTATGCCAGCGCCGCTTCCGCCCGGCACAATCGGGCGATGCGGGACGGCTTCGGCGGCATCGGCATCCGCCTTAGCTTCGGTAACGGCGAGGTCAAGGTGGTGTCGGTGATGGCGGACACGCCGGCGCAGGAAGCCGGGCTCAAGGCCAATGACGTCATCACCGAAATCGACGGCTTGTCGACCAAGGGTCTGCGCCAGGATGAGGTGGTGGCGCGCCTGCGCGGTCCGGTCGAGACCGAGGTCCAGGTTATGGTTGTCCGCAAGGGTCTCGCCAATGCCTTGGACGTGTCGATCACCCGCGCCCACATCGTCGTCTCCACCATCCGATACACGCGCAAGGGCAGCATCGCCCATATCCGGGTGACCAGCTTCAATCACAACACCGCCCACAGCCTGGCCCATGCCATTAAACAGACCAAGGAAGAGATCGGGGCGGAGCTCAAGGGCATCGTTCTCGATATGCGCGACAACCCCGGCGGCCTGCTCAATCAGGCCGTGGCGGTGGCCGATGTTTTCCTCACCAGTGGCCGCATCGTCTCGACCCGGGGACGCCATCCCGACAGCATGCAGGTCTTCGATGCCGGAGGCGATGACCTGGCGGTCGGTATCCCCCTGGTGGTGCTCGTCAATGGTCATTCGGCCTCCGCCGCCGAGGTCGCCGCCGCGGCGCTGCAGGACCAGGGACGCGCCATCCTCATCGGTTCGAATTCCTTCGGCAAGGGCACGGTCCAGAACATCACCCGGTTGCCCAATGGCGGTGAAATCATTCTCACCTGGTCGCGCCTTTACACCCCTTCGGGATACGCCTTGCACAATCTGGGGGTGCTGCCGACGATCTGCACCAGCGGCGAAAAGCAAAGCGTTTCCGGACTGATCGCCAAGCTCCGCCAGGGGCGGCTCCGGATCGCGGCGGCGGTGCGGGCGGCATGGCGGAAGGGCGCGGGCATCAAGGACGAACAGCTGGAAAAACTGCGCCAGACCTGCCAGGCCAATGAGGACTCCACCGAGTTGGATCTCAAGCTCGCCATGCGGATCCTCGAGAGCCGGCAACTTTACGCCCGCGCCCTCAAACTGACCGAGACCGCCGAAGCAAGACCTTGATGGTAAAGGGAGTTTTCCCCAGCTCTTGACAGAGACACGCCGGGTTGTATGGTGCCCGGCGAAAACCGGCCGGGTAGGCCCTAAGAGGATGAGACCATGGCAAAATCCAACACCTTGGTGGTCAAATTGGTGAGCACGGCAGACACCGGGTTCTACTACGTGGCCAAGAAAAACCCAAAAACCGCCAAGGAAAAGCTCGAGTTCCGCAAATACGACCCGGTGGTGCGCAAGCATGTCCTGTTCAAGGAAGGCCGGATCAAATAGCGTCCAGCCTTTCCTGGAACCAATAAAGCCGCCCTTGGGGCGGCTTTTTCGTACTTGTTTCCCAGGTTTTCAAGCCTGGGACTTGACGGCCTCCGGAGGCGCGGCGACGCAGAGGGCTTGATCGATGGCGACCCGGTTGCGGCCACCCTCCTTGGCCTCATACATGGCCTTGTCGGCGCGCTCCAGAAGACCGGCTCCGGTATCGCCGGCGCCAGTGGTCAATGCGATGCCGATGCTGACCGTCACCTCCAAGGACTCCACATCCGCCGAGACCACGAAGGGGGTGTCGGAGATCTTGCCGCGCAGCCGCTCGGCAACCATTTCTGCCACCTCCAGATTGGAATCCGGCATGATGGTGACGAATTCCTCGCCACCCATGCGCGCGGCGAGGTCGAATTCGCGGCAGTTGCGCGAAATCCTGGTGGCGACGTCGCGCAGCACCTCGTCGCCGACGCCGTGGCCATAGGTGTCGTTGACCTTTTTGAAGAAATCGATATCGATGAGCAGCAGGGCCAGGGACTGGTCTTTGTCGAGGCTCCGTTGAATCAGGGATTCCAGATGGGCCGACAGATAACGCTGGTTATAGAGGCCGGTGAGATTGTCCGTCAGCGCCAATGACAGCGAGCGCTGGTAGTTGTCGCGAAGACGGTCATGGTATTGCTTGTGGCAGATCTGAGTCCGTGTCCGCGCCTTGAGTTCGTTGCCGTCGATGGGGCGAACCAGATAATCGGTGACCCCGAGGTCGAACCCTTTCACCAACTTCTCGGTTTCCTCCGGCTCGATCATAAGAAGAATCGGAATCTGACGGGTCTTTTCCAGTGACCGGAATTGTGAACACAGGCGCAGCCCGTCACCGTCATCGAGTTCAAGGCTGACGATGATGAGATCAAAATCATCACGGCTGCCGATTTTGAAACCCTCCTTGGCGGTGGGAACCGTGACGACGGTATGGCCCCCGGACGAAAGCTGATCGCGGATCTTTCCACTTTCCAGGTTGCTGCTCTCGATGATGAGGACATCGCCCATGGGCTGTTGTTCCTCGGCCGTGGTGTCTTCCTCGGACAACACCCCGAATTGGTCACAGGTCTCCTCGCGCAGACGCCATTCGTCGATCACCATCTTGAGGCGCACCAAAGACTTGATGCGGGCGAACAGGGCCAGATTATCGACCGGTTTGGTCAGGAAATCGTCGGCGCCGGCTTCGAGGCCGGTGACACGGTCGCTGACATCGCTCAGCGCCGTGACCATGACCACCGGGATATGTGCGGTCTTGGGGTCCGACTTCAGGCGATTGCACACCTCGAAGCCGTCCATCTCCGGCATCATGACATCAAGCAGTACGATGTCGGGGAGTTCGGCGGCCACCAACTCCAGAGCCTTGGCCCCGCTATTGGCAGTGAGGACGTCGAAATATTCTGCCGTCAGTTTGGCTTCGAGAACTTTGAGGTTGGTATCGAGATCATCAACGACAAGAATCCTTGCCGACATGGCTCACTACCCTATGACTTTTTCTATAACTTCGATGAAATTCGACACCGAGATCGGCTTGGCGATGTAAGCCTCGCACCCGCCTTCACGGATTTTTTCTTCGTCACCCTTCATGGCGAAGGCGGTCACGGCGATCACCGGGATGGACTTCAGATCCTCGTCTTCCTTGATCCATTTGGTGACTTCGAGGCCCGAGACCTCTGGCAGCTGGATATCCATCAGCACAAGATTGGGGTGATGTTTCCGCGCCAGCTCCAAAGCTTCCATGCCATCCTTGGTCTGCAGCGTCTTGTAACCATGGGCCTCGAGGAGGTCGTGGAACAACTTCATGTTGAGTTCATTGTCTTCGACGATGAGTACGGTTTTGGTCATGGCTCTCTGCTAATGCTGGTTAAAAATGTTTCGGACCTTGCAAGAAACGACGGGCACTGTGGCTTCCACTATTGGCAAATGAGGCTCGCCAAGCCGGAGCGACATCCAGCCTAACGGCGACCACAGAACAGTGAACCAGATGTAGTTAACAATTGGTAAGTGGTTGCGTGAAAGTGAAGGCATTGGATTTCTGAAATTGCGCAATTTCAAGGGCTTTTTCGGCTGATTCCGCGGACTTTTCCCGGTTAACAGGACGGTTTCGGCAGGGCCTCGATCTTCTCGAGCCTGGCCAGAACCGTGAAATCGCCGTAATCGAGGGTAAATTCATCGGCCACGCCATTGTCGTAGAGCCTGACGCCGAGCTCGTAATCGGGCTCCGATTTGGCGGTCTTGGCCGAAAAGAAGGCAAGGCGCAGGGGCCAGGACGGGCGGCTTATCAGCGGGTCCACCTTCACCTTTTGTGCGACCGGCTTGACCAACCGGCCGATCACGGCATTGACCTCCAAGGCCCCGTCAAAGCTGGCGCCGTCGAACACGGTGCGGAACAATTGCTTATCGCCCCGCCGGGCCCTCTCGATCAGCTCGATCATGTGCCGGGTCGGAAACATGGTGCCGGCCGGCAGTTTGAAGGACTTGTCCTTGGGGTGGGTGAAGGTGGCCTTGCCCCCCTTGCCCTTGGCCCCGAGCGATGCGCTGCCCCGCAAATCCTCGTGGAGCTTGCCATTGCGCAGGTTGCGGTTGGTGAAACGGTAGCTCAGCCCATCGCGCGATTCCCAACTCGAAAATTTCGAGTCCGTCTGCATGTTGGTGCCATGACTGTTGACTATCCTGAGCAAAAGCCGCTGCTCCAGGGTCCAGCCCTCGCAGGAGTCATTCCATTCCGTATACATGGCGCCGCGGACGCTGGTGACGCCGCTTCCCGAGCGCACCGTGCCCAAGGACATGCTGTAGAAAGCGCGATGGGGGGCGAGATCGACCGCGGCGGCGGCAGGCAGGGACCACAACCCCGTCAAGGCGACGAGGAATGCGGCCCCCAGTATCTTGGTCAGGGTCTTCAGGGTTTTTTGAAGATGAGCCATGGAACTCCATTACACCAGTGATCGCGGCCCGCGCCGGTTGCGGGCCATGGAAAGGCGCGGAGTATGTCACTCTTTTTCCTCTGTCGATAGTCCTGGCTGGGCGGCGGGGCCCGGGCCGCGATCGGGTCTATGCACCCGCAAAAAATTGCCCGATCGCCCGGGCAAAACCTGCCACCGGGCAGAATTTTCCTTGTCCCTGAAAGTTAGGCCATTGATTTTCCGCAATTTTGATTCTGGCACAGCCTTTGCAACCCATCCTGCACATAAGTCCTGTCCATAAGTCCGTGTTCAATCCATTTTACAGCGGACAGAAATGAGTTGGACCATGAAGCGAAATGGCTCGAATATCAATCGCTCCACCAGCGCGCTGGCCAGCGAGGACGCCAAGTTGATCGCCGCCGCCGGTTCCGTGGCGACACGCCTGGTGGAAGCGATCAAGCCGGGAGAAGCCAAAGGCAAGGCGTCTCTTCTCGAGCGTGCCCTGGCCGCGGCCGGAGAGGTCGAGCAGCGCCTCGCCGAGCAGAAGGCGCGCATCGCTTATCTCGAGAATTTGACCCTGACCGACGAAATGACCGGCCTGATGAACCGCCGGGGGTTTCTCAGCCAATTGCGGCGCGCCCTCGCCGGCTCCAAGCGCTATGGTGATCTCGGGGTCCTGGTGTTCTGCGATCTCGACAACTTCAAGGCCATCAATGATACCTACGGTCATGCCATAGGCGACGATGTGTTGCGCCAGACGGCAAAAATCCTGGCGGGCAATTTGCGCGAAACCGATATCGTCGGCCGGTTGGGTGGCGACGAATTCGCGGTGCTGATGACCCAGACCAGCTGGCGCGACGGCTTCAAACGCGCCCAAGGCCTCAACCGCATCATCAATCGCACCGTGGTCAATTGCGCCAACAAACAGATCCAGCTATGCGTCAGCTTCGGCGTCGAGCCGTTCGGGCCCCACGACGAGGAAAAGAACCTGGTAGCCCGCGCCGACATGGCGATGTATTGCAACAAACGCAAGAAGGCCTCGGTCGCCTTCGTTAGCGCCGCAGAATAACCGCAGAATAACCGAAATTATTTCTTAGCTTTGGGAAGATCGAGCCGGAGGTGGAGTTCGCGGAGCCGCTTCGCGTCCACGCTGGCGGGAGCCTGCATCATCAAATCCTGGGCCTGCTGATTCATCGGGAAGGTGATGACTTCGCGGATGTTGGGCTCGTCGGCCAGCAGCATGACCATGCGGTCGATCCCGGGCGCCGAGCCGCCATGGGGCGGCGCCCCGAATTTCAGCGCCGACAGCATGCCGCCGAACCGGGCTTCGAGTTCGTCCTTGCCATATCCGGCAATGGCGAAGGCCTTGTACATGATGTCGGGCAAATGATTTCGGATGGCGCCTGAGGAAAGCTCGACGCCGTTGCAGACGATATCGTACTGGTTGGCCTTGATGGAGAGCGGGTCCTGGCTCTCCAGCGCTTCAAGCCCGCCCTGGGGCATGGAGAACGGGTTGTGGCTGAAACCGATCTCGCCGGTCTCGTCGTCGAGTTCGAACATGGGGTAGTCGACGACCCAGCAGAATTTGAGGCAATCCGCCTCGATGAGGTCCAAATCCTCGCCCAGTTTGGTGCGCGCCGCGCCCGCCAGGGCTGCCGCGTCCCGGGCCTTGCCGCAGGCGAAGAACACCGCATCGCCGTCGCCGACGCCTGAGGTCTGCCGCAGGCTTTCGAGCCGCTGTGGATCGAGGAACTTGGCGATCGGCCCCTTGGCCTCGCCGTCCGCGAAGATGATATAGCCGAGGCCAGGCGCGCCGGTCTCCCGGGCCCAGTTGTTGAGGCCGTCGAAGAAGCTCCGGGGCCTGGCTGCGGCGCCCACAGCGGGGATGGCGCGGACCACGGCGCCCGCACCGATGGCTTTCGCGAACAACGAGAAAGGCGAGTCCTCGAACACCTCGGTGACGTCGGAGATGACCAGCGGGTTGCGCAGATCCGGCTTGTCCGAGCCGTATTTCAGCAAGGCCTGGTCGAAGGGGATGCGCGGGAACGGCGGCGTGGTGACGGTGCGGCCATCGGCGAATTCCCCGAACAGGCCGCTCAACACCGGCTCGATGGCGGCGAAAACATCGTCCTGGGTGACGAACGCCATCTCGATGTCGAGCTGATAGAATTCCCCGGGCGAGCGGTCGGCGCGGGCGTCTTCATCGCGGAAACAGGGCGCGATCTGAAAATATTTGTCGAAACCGGCGACCATCAACAGCTGCTTGAACTGCTGTGGCGCCTGGGGCAGGGCATAGAACTGTCCGGGATGGTGGCGGGAAGGCACCAGATAGTCCCGGGCGCCCTCGGGCGAGCTCGAGGTCAGGATCGGGGTTTGGAACTCCATGAATCCGGACTCGGTCATGCGCCGGCGGATGGATGCGATGATCTGGCTGCGGAGCATGATGTTGCGGTGCATCTTGTCACGCCGGAGATCGAGGAAACGGTAACGCAGCCGGGTTTCCTCGCCATAATCCTCATCGCTGTTGACCTGAAGCGGCAGCGGGTCGGCCACGGCCTGAACATAGAATTGCTCGATCGCCACCTCGACCTCGCCGGTGGGCAGGGTCTTGTTGACGGTGTCCTCGGAACGCTCCACCAGCTTCCCGGTGACGGTGACGACGCTCTCTAAACGACCTCCCTCGACCGCCTCGAAGATCGGGTTTTCCGAACTGATGACGCATTGGGTGATGCCGTAATGGTCGCGCAGGTCAACGAACAGCAAGTTGCCGTGGTCGCGCTTGCGGTGGATCCAGCCCGATAGACGGACCTCCTGGCCGACATGGTCCGGTCTCAGCTCGGCGCAATTGTGGGTGCGGTAGGGGTGCATCTAAGACGTGTTCCCGAAAAGCGGCGTAGGTTGCCGCCGCTAAAAAGCAAGGAAGCGGGATATTTGTCAAGCATGGCGCCCAAATCACCCTATGCCGGGTTCGCCGCCATGGCTTTTTCGTGTATAGCATCCCCCATGCTTCACATTACCGATACCGAGGCCCTCGCCGATTTCTGCCGTCGGCTCGCCGGCGCAGACTTCATCACCGTCGATACCGAGTTCATGCG
>JAZFWG010000337.1:0-3161 GCA_036448135.1 Alphaproteobacteria bacterium | reverse complement strand
CCACAGATAGAGCGAATCAAGGGTCCAGCGCAGGGTCCCGGTCTGCGGGTCCGATCCGATCATGGCGATCATGAGGCCGAACGCGGACATGGCCAAGCCGCGCAAGGGCGAGCCGCCCGAGAGGATGGCGACCATGGACAAACCGAAGATGGAAAAGGCCAAAAGTTCCGGCGAACCGAGATAGAGCATCACCGGCCGCAGGATGGGGATGGAGATGGCAAGTAGCAGGGCGCCGAAAACACCACCCAGCATGGAAGCCATATAAGCGGCGCCGAAGGCCCGGCCCGCTTGGCCCTTTTTCGCCATTGGGTGTCCATCTAGGATGGTCGCAGCCGACCCGGTGGTTCCGGGCACCCCGAATAGGACAGCCGGGATGGTATCCGAGGTCGTGGTCACCGATCCCATGCCCAATAGGAAGGCAAAGGCCGAGTACGGATCCATGTCGAAGGTGAACGGCAACAGCAGCGCCATTCCGACAATTCCACCGAGACCCGGTATGACACCGAGGGCCAGGCCGATGAGTACGCCCATGGCAAGGTATAGCAAGCGCATCGGTTGGGACATAATAACCGCGGCATCGCCCGCCTTGCCGAGCATCTCCAGAAGCATCACATCGATTTCCATAACGAACCACCCTGTTAGCTGATTATTTCATCTTGCTCTTTACCTGGCGGTCATTCGCCAAGGCATGATTTCGACCGCGAGATTCCATATGACGGCCTTCAATCCGAAGTCTCCGTTTCTTTCCAGCGGCGAAACAGCCGGTGAGGAACGTCGAAAAAATCGAGCGCCTTGCCGACCGTCTGATTGATAACGTCGTCGAGGGTCTTGGGCCGGTGATAATAGGCCGGAACCGGTGGCATGACCACGGCGCCATACCTCGCCGCGCGCGCCATCAACTCGATATGGCCGAGATGTAATGGAGTCTCTCTCACCAGCAATACCACCCGACGTTTTTCCTTGAGGCATACATCCGCAGCCCGTGTAAGTAGATTGTCATCATAGGAATTCACGATGCCCGATAGGGTCTTGACCGAGCACGGCGCCACGATCATGCCCGCGGTCCGAAACGACCCGCTGGAGAGCGACGCACCGATATCCTTGTTGTTGTGGACCACGTCGGCCATGGCCCTGACATCGGCGAGCTTCCAGTCGGTCTCGTCCGCCACGGTCTGCCCGGCCGAGTGCGACAGGATAAGATGGACCTCGATATCGTCCGCGCCCTGCAGGACTTCCAGCATTCTGATGCCATAAATGGCGCCCGAGGCACCTGAAATGCCGACGATGATCCTTCTCATTTTCTTCCAACCCAACTTCTTTCCGCATCAAAGCGCCACTGCCATTGCCCCTGGGGCCGGTCAGCCGTGCCCGCAATTTGCCCGGGGTGGGGAATGAAAACAAATATTGGCCCAACAGTCCACTCCGCAGACGGATTATCTTCTTTCGGTGATGGTGTCAATCAGGGCCGGCTGCCCCGCCTTGACCCGGGCGATGGCGCGCCGCAGCGCGGGACCGACATCTTTGGCCTGATCGATGGGGCCTTCGCCATACCACCCCATGGACCGGGCCAAGGTGGCAAAATCGGGGTCGGGATCGCTGAGATCCATGCCGATATAGGCGCGATCCACCGGCGTTTTGCGCAGCTTGGCCATCCTGATCTGGTGCTCCCAGTCGTTGTAATAGGCCTTGTTGTTGTACATGACGATTAACATGGGCAGATTGTGCTTGGCCGCGACCCACAAGGCGCCGGCATCGAACATCAAATCGCCATCGGGCTGCAAATCGACCACCAAGCGGCCCTTGTCGCGGTGCGCCAGGGCGACACCGAGGGACATCCCGATCTGGGTCGAGGTGCCGAGCGACTTGCCGGGGTGGCGGTAGGGCTTGTCGAAGCTCCAGATCCGCCGGGCCCAATCCTCCAGGGCGCCGGCCGACAACACCCAGTCCTCGTCCTTGATCACGTCCCACACCTCGGTGGCCAGCACCGGCAGGGTGATCGGGCTGGTATTGCGGTTGCGCCTGCCTTCCTTGGCCCAAGCGGCCCGGGCGGCGTGGTGCTTCTTCGCCACCTGCTCGCCGCGCCGCTTGGCCTGGGCCTTGAGGCGCGGGTTCTTGTTGAGAAGCTGCTTACACAGCTTGGTCAGCGCCGGGATGGCGATGTCGGTATCGGCGAGGATGCGGAGATCGGCGTCCACCAGGCGCTGATGGTCCAACGACCAGCCGGAAATCTTCAGCTCAGCAAATCCGATATCGACGAACTTGCAATTCTTCGCCGTCTTCTTGGTGACTTTGCGGGAGACCGATACCAGCTTGGTGGTCGGGCGCTCCCAGTCCTGGACATCAAGGCCAAGGACCAAATCGGCGCCGTCGAAGACCCCCTCGGTCATGCTGAGATTGAGGGGGTGGTTGCCCGGGAAGTTTTGCCTTGTATCCAAGTCCCAGACCGGCGCCTGGACCGTTTCGGCCAGCTCCACCAAGGCGTGGAAGCCTTCCTCGGAGCGGCCGGCATATTCCGCCAGCAGCACTGGCTTCTTGGCATTGACCAGCATCTTAGCCGCTTGTTGCAGCGCCGCTAGATCCGGAGCTATCTTGGTCGGCACCTTGGCGTTGCTGGGTGACGGCAACTCCACCTTGTGGTCCAGCTTTTCCTCCTGGAGCCAGGCGTCGTAAACCGTGTAAGTCGGCCCTTGGGGCTGGGTCATCATCACCGAATAGGCGCGGGCGAAAGCTTCAGGGATGCCGTCGACGGTGGCGGGCTGGGTATCCCACTTGACATATTCGCGGATCGCGGAGCCCTGGCCGTTGGCGGTGTGGATCCAGTCGATCTTGGGCCGCCGCTTGGTCTCGTTGAGCGGCCCGGTGGCGCCGATGATGAAGATCGGGGCGCGGTCGATATAGGCGTAATAAATCGCCATGTTGGAATGCAGCAGCCCGACCAGGTTATGGACGATCGCGACCATGGGCTTGCGGGCGGCGCGGGCATAGCCGTGGGCGATCTGCACCGCGGTCTCCTCATGCTGGCACAGCATCATGTGGGGATAGTTCTGACCGTAATTGACCAACGAATCATGCAGGCCCCGATAGCTCGCGCCCGGATTGAGGGCGGCGTAGGGCAGGTTGTAGCGATGCAGCATGTCGACGATGACGTCGGAGTTGAAGTG
>JAZFWG010000336.1:0-5139 GCA_036448135.1 Alphaproteobacteria bacterium | reverse complement strand
GTGGGGTACGGCTAAGGGTTCTTTTCGGTACATCTGTACTTTTAGTACCATTCGCCGGCAACGATAGTGGCGTAATCACGGGGCTCGTAGGGTGCGATCAACTCCTTTAACGGCGCCAACGCACCGGTCTTGCGCATGGGATCGGCGCCGAAGTCACAGAGCAGTTCGTCGTGATAGTGTAGCATGTGCAGGATCAGCCGGGCGCTGCGCGCCTCGCTCGGCGGCATCCAGCTTCGCTTCCATGCCTTGATACCCTCGATCTCGTCGGACATGGCCTCTGCTGATGGCAGCCGGTGGCTGCCCTTGATAAGCTCGCCGAGCCAGCGGGCCTGAAGGCTATAGGTCAGGATGGAGCAAATGGTGGATGCGCGGCCGATGAAGGCCAGGCCCCCCAAGCCGGGGCTGAGCATGTGCCGGTAGAGATAAAAGCCGTCATCCTCGAACCCGAGGCGGCCGCGAACATCTTCCGCGAGAAAGCCGAAATCGGTTTTCCAGCCGGTCGCCAGGATCATGACATCGATGTCGAGTGTCTCGCCGCTGTCGAGGGTAACGCCGGTGGGGGTGTATTCGGCGATGGTGGTGTTGGGGTGGGCGTCAATCTTGCCCTGGCGTATGAGCCGGTAAAGCTCGGGCCTGGGCAGCATCGTCGATTCCCCGAAGGTATCGATCTCGACGGGTTTGTCGGGAACCAAACTCACCCGTGTGCCGAAGCGGGAGCCAAGCCGGCACTGGAAATACAACAGCGCTTCGACCAATCGCCAGTAGAACCACACCAGCGGCTTGCCAAGGGTGTGAACCGTCTTCTCCAGCGCGGATGGGCGTTGATACAAGGGGAGAAGGGTGCTGGTGAGGCGGTTCAGCATGCCCCATTTGAAAGGAAGGATGCCGCCCAGGCGGCTGGGCACGGGCCAGTGGGGTTGGCGAAAGATAATGCTGGTTTCCGCCGCCGCCGCCGCCGATTCCAGCGCCGCGTCGGTGGCGCTCTTGCCGAAACCGAGAACGGCGACCCGTTTTCCGTCGAGCTGGCCGCGGGATTTCAAGTCCGAGATGTGGAGAATTTCCCCAGTGAAGCGCTGCTGGCCCGGGAACTCCGGTAAATTGGGCTGGTTCGAATAAAGCCCGATGCAGATGACGACGAGATCGAATGCGTCTTGGCGCGTCTCACCGCCCTTTTGGCTGGTCACGGTCCAGCCGCCGTCGGCACCCTCGGGTTGGCCGACCTTCACCACGTCGGCCTCGAAGCGGATGCATGGGGTGATGCCGAAATGGCCGGCGTAATCTTCGAGGTATTTCTGGATCACGGGCCCCGGGGTGAAATCCTCCGTGCCTTGCGGCAGGGGCCAGTCGGGGTACTCGTACAGCTCTTTTTGAACTTGGGCACCGAAGTTCGAGTAGCCATCGGCCCACACACCGCCCAACACCGGGCCGCGCTCATAAAGCGTGCAGTCGAGGCCCTCGGCGATGAGGACCCGGGCGGTCACCAGGCCGGCAACGCCGGCGCCGATGATCCCGACGGTTTTGACCTGGGTATAGTCCGGAGTGGCGGTCATCGCCTGAACAGATCCCACGCCGCGTATGCGATCACCGAGATGACCCAGAGAATCAACACATAGGCGCCGAACAGGGCCCACAGGAAGACGGTCCAAATCGCATAATATGCGGCTCGAAGATGGAGACGGACGAAGCCACCCTCAGCCGCGCTTGGAGCTTCCGCGGTCACGGTTCGATAGAGATACACCGCGTGCGCCGAGCCGAGAACCGCGCCCACAAGAGTTCCCATCCACAAAACGGCCGCCATCTGACCCCCCATCCGGTGGGGATATCCTACAGTGCCACTGGCTTTGGGAGTAGCCGGATCGAATTCACGACTTTGTAAATTAGCGCCGGGCCTGCCAGCGCTTGAACCAGCGGCGCGCGAATTCGGTGGTGTGGTGTTCGGCCTGGGCCAGCTTGGTGGCGAGGTTGGGATAGCGCTTGCTCAGCTTCCGGCGCCACAACCGCGCCAGCGGCGAGACCTTGGCGAGGAAGATCAACCCGATAGCCAAGAACAGGATGCCCTGCAGCACCGGCAGGAACAGCCCGAGAATGCCGAGCACGATAAAGCCCCAGCCCAGCGTCAGCATCAAAAGGCGTTTGGCTTTCACCCTCATGGCGGCGCCCTTGGTCCTAGATATGGATGGCCCGGGCATCGACGGCGAGGGCGGCTTCGCGCACCGCCTCGTTCAGGGTCGGGTGGGCATGGCAGGTCCGCGCCACGTCCTCGGCGGTGGCGTCGAACTCGATCGCGAGGCCCAGCTCGGCGATCATGGTGCCGGCGTCTGGACCAACGATATGGGCGCCCAAGATGCGGTCATCGCCGGCATCGGCGAGGATCTTGACGAAGCCGTCACTATCGCCGGTGGTGCGGCCGCGGGAATTGGCGGCGAAGGGGAACTTGCCGGCCTTATAATCGACGCCTTGGGCCTTGAGCTCTTCTTCGCTTTGCCCCACCGAGGCGGCCTCGGGCCAGGTATAGACCACACCCGGAATGGCGCCGTAATTGACGTGGCCCGACTGGCCGGCGAGGATCTCGGCGCAGGCCAAGCCCTCGTCCTCGGCCTTGTGGGCCAGCATCGCCCCGGCAATGACGTCGCCGATGGCGTAGATGCCGGGGACGCTGGTAAGATAGTGGTCATCGACCTCGATGCGCCCGTGGTCATCAAGCTTGACGCCGGCGCCCTCGAGGCCAAGGCCTTCGGTGTAAGGCAGGCGCCCGACGGCGACAAGCACGGTGTCACAATCCAAGCTCTCAGGCTTACCGCCGGAGGCGGGCTCGAGGGTTAGCCCAACGCCGTCTTTGCGAGCATTGGCCGCCATCACCTTGGTGCCGAGGCGGAACTCAAGCCCCTGTTTTTCTAGGATCTCTTGCATGGCCGCGCCGATTTCGCCATCCATAGTGGCTAAGATGCGGTCGAGGAACTCCACCACCGTCACCCGGGCGCCGAGCCGCGCCCACAACGAGCCCATCTCCAACCCGATATAGCCGCCGCCGACCACCACCATATGGCCGGGCACGTCGCTGAGCGCCAGCGCCCCGGTCGACGTGACGATGCGCTCCTCGTCGATATCGAGGCCCGGCAACGGCGTCGTTACCGACCCGGTGGCGATGAGAATATTGGTGGCGCCATAGGCCGCAGCGGTACCGTCCGCGGCGGTAACGCTGACCTCTCCGGGCTTGGTGATGGTGGCGCTGCCCACCAGGTGGGTGATCTTGTTTTTCTTGAATAGGAACCCGATGCCCTTGGTCAGTATGGTGACCACCTTGTCCTTCCGCGCCATCATGGCGCCAAGGTCAAGCTTGGGGGCTTCGACCAAAATGCCGTGGGCGGCGAGGTCGTGGCCGGTGCGGGCAAAAAGCTCGGATGAATGCAGCAACGCCTTGGACGGGATGCAGCCGATATTAAGACAGGTGCCGCCCAGGCTCTCGCGCTTGTCGACGCAGGCCACGGTTAGCCCCAATTGTGCGGCGCGGATGGCGGCGACATAGCCCCCCGGGCCGCTGCCGATGACGATGAGATCGAAATTGCTACCGGTCTCGCTCATGTCTCACCCATGTTTAGTTTTCAGGAACCGCGCCGGGGACACCAATGGCACGTTCAGATGTCGAGCAGGATGCGCTGGGGATCCTCGATGCAGTTCTTGATCCGCAACAGGAAGGTCACCGCCTCGCGGCCATCGACGAGGCGGTGGTCGTAGGACAGCGCCAGATACATCATCGGCCGCACCTCAATCTCGCCATCCACAACCACCGCCCGCGGTTGGATGTTGTGCATGCCGAGGATGCCGGACTGGGGCGGGTTGAGGATCGGCGTCGACAGCATCGAGCCATAGATGCCGCCATTGGAAATTGTAAAGGTGCCGCCGGTGAGATCGTCGACCGTGAGCTTGCCGTCCCGGGCCTTGCGGCCAAGCTCGGTTATGGTCTGCTCGATGCCGGCGAAATCGAGGCGGTCGGCGTCCCGCACCACCGGCACCACCAGGCCCTGGCCGGTGCCGACGGCGACGCCGATGTCGTAATGGTTCTTGTAGATGATCTCGTCGCCCTCGATCTCGGCGTTGACCTCGGGGATTTCCTTCAAACCGACGATGCAGGCCTTGACGAAGAACGACATGAAACCGAGGCGCACCCCGTGCTTTTTCTCGAAATTGTCACGGTATTGTTTGCGCGCGGCCATGACGTTGGTCATGTCCACCTCATTGAAGGTGGTGAGCATGGCCGCGGTGTTCTGGGCCTCTTTCAGGCGTGCGGCGATGCGCTGGCGCAGCCGCGACATCTTGACCCGTTCCTCGCGGGGCCCGGCGGCGGCGGGCTGGGCGGGCGCGGCGGATGGGGATGGTGCGGGCGCGGCAGGCGCGGCGGCGGTGGTGGAAAGATAGCCGAGCACATCGCCCTTGGTCAGCCGGCCACTGCGGCCGGTGGCCGGGATGCTCAAAGGGTCGAGCTTGTTGTCCTCGACCAGTTTGCGCACCGCCGGCGACAGCGGCACATGGGCACCGCCGGGCGGCGGCGCGGCGGCGGGTTGGGTGGCAGGCGGCGGAGCCTGTTGCTTTGCCGGCTCGGTCTTGGCCTGCGCGGGTTTTGACTTGGCAGGTGCTACGCCATCGCCGATGCGCCCCAGCACGGCGCCGACATTGACCTCGGCGCCCTCATCGGCAAGGATTTCGCTCAGGACGCCGGCGGACTGGGCGTTGATCTCCACCGAAACCTTGTCGGTTTCGAGCTCGACCAAGGGTTCGTCGGTGGCGACGGCATCGCCTTCCGCCTTGAGCCACTTGACGACGATGGCCTCGGTGACCGATTCGCCCAGCTCGGGCACGACAATGTCAGCCGGCATAGATGTTTCTCACCCCTCCTTTTGCCGATGACGCGGAGATCAATCCCGGCGTCATCGTCAACCAATGCACCGAGACAATAACCGACCGTTTGCTCTGGGGATAGCACCTAAGAACGACCCAGATTGATTCACCTTGCGGCTCGGAACAGGACTGGGACGTGCTCAGGGGATGGTCAGGGCGTCTTCGACGAGGCGCGCTTGTTCGCGGTTGTGGCGGCGCAACAATCCGGTCGCGGTCGACGCCGCTTCCTTGCGGCCGGCATAG
>JAZFWG010000335.1:0-3384 GCA_036448135.1 Alphaproteobacteria bacterium | reverse complement strand
GTGTCTACGACGCCGATATCAAGCTCGCCGCCTTCAACCGGCAAATCATCGATCTCATGGGCTACCCGCCCGGTTTCCTCCGCCTGGGAATGCCCTATGAGGAAATCGCCCGTTTCAAGGCCGAGCGCGGCGATTACGGTCCTGGCGACGTGGACGAACAAGTGCGCAAGCGCGTGCTGAATAGGCGAGGGCGGAAGCCAAATCGCAAGGAACGCACTTGGCCCAGCGGAATGGTCACCCTCATGCGCCGCGACGTGCTGCCGGACGGCGGCTATGTCTCGACCCACACCGACATCACCGAGCGCAAGAAGGTCGTGGTGGCGCTGGAAGAGAAGACCGCGCTGCTCGAAACCACCTTCGCGAACATGGCGCAGGGTTTTGCCGTGTTCGATGCCAGTCAGAAGCTGGTCGCCTTCAATGACAAATTCGCCGAATTTGGCCATTTCCCTCCCGAACTCATCCGTTTGGGAACACCGCGTGAGGAGCTGCTCCGCTACCGTGCTGAAACCGGTATATTTGGTCAGGTTGATGTCGAGGATGCGGTCCAGGACCGCCTGGATAGCGCCGCAACCAAAGAATTTCGCCGTGGTGAGCATGTTCTAGCCGATGGCACAGCCTTCCTCTACCAGCGCGCGCCGATGCCTGGAGGCGGAGTCATTATCACCTTTACCGATATCACCGACCGCATACAGGCCGAAGACCAAGTCCGACACATAAATGAAAGCCTCGAGGAAAAGGTCGAGGAACGCACGGCGGAGCTCAAATCGGCACAAGAGGGTTTGATCCGGGCGGAGCGGCTCGCCACCCTGGGCCAGCTGACCGGCACCGTGGCCCATGAGATCCGCAACCCGCTCGGCGCCGTCTCCGCCACCGCCAAGACCATCGAACTTAAAATCCAGGATGTGGATGGTCTCGGCCTCACCGACATGTTCGCCCGCATGAACTGCGGCATCCGGCGCTGCGATAACATCATCACCGAACTGTTGGACTTTGCCCGGGTGAAAGGGCTTGAGGTCGAGCCGACGCCGCTCGACAGCTGGGTCACCCTAACCCTGGGCGAGATCAGCATCCCGCAAGGCATTTCCATTCACCGCACCCTCGACGCCCAGGGCGTGGTTGCGGATTTCGACCGCGACCGGCTCCGCCGCGTCCTGATCAATGTGGTGGACAATGCCTGCCAAGCCATGGGCGAGGATGGCGGCGAACTCACGGTGGCCACCCGCGCCGGGGGTGACCGGGTCGTTATCACCATCACCGACACCGGCCCCGGCATCCCGGAAGATGTCCTACCCAAGATCTTCGAGCCCCTGTTCAGCACCAAGCAATTCGGTGTCGGCCTCGGCCTGCCGACGGTGTGCCAGATCATGGAAGAACATGGCGGCGGCTTCGAGATCGCCAACGGAGAGAACGTTGGCACCCGGGCGACCCTGTGGCTGCCATTGGCGGTGTCTCTGGATGAGGAAAAGAGAGCGAGCGCATGAGCAATCTGAGCATCCTTTTGGTCGATGACGACCGCGACCTGGTCGAAAGCCTGGCCGACTTTATCGAACTCAGAGGCCACAATGTGGATATTGCCTTGACGGCGGAGGAGGGCATCGCCGCGGCCAGCAAGAAGGACTATGACGCCATCCTGGTGGACATCGGGCTGCCTGACATCAATGGCGTGAGTACTTTGTACAGCATCAAAGAGGTGAAGCCTGATTCCCGCATCCTGTTGATGACCGGTTACAGCTCAGACAATGTGGTCAGGAAGATCACCCCCGATGACCCGCTTCCGGTCATGACCAAGCCGTTGGACCTGGATGCGATGATGGCGTGGCTGGCCGCCGCGTAAGGTGCCTCAAGCCGGGCCACAAGGCAATCTCCACAAATGCCGGCTTCGACCTTTGACGACTCTCGCACGTACTTTACAGGGGTACCGCTTGCAGACGGAATCCTCCCCCCTTCTCCCTCACGACTTTTCCAGCAACAGCGCGATGGCTTGGCCGACGCCGATGGCGATGGCGTAGAGCGCCCTGTTGGCGTCCCGGTGGTGGAGTTCCTCGGTGGCCGTCAGCGCCAGCCGCGACGCCTTCTCATGATCCTCGGCCCGTGCTAGGGTTCCGGCAAAATATCATGTGCGAATCAAGCACTTCCTCACACCACAGGGAGAGTTGCCATGTCATCCAAGTATATGCGCGTGATTACCCCTCTCGTCTTCGGCATCGCCGGGATGCTTGGCGCCATGGTGCCAGTCTCCGTCAGTGCCGACGCGGTCTCCGATTTCTATAAGGACAAACGGGTCGTAATCGTCCAGAGCTCGGCCCCGGGGGGCGGCTACGATACCTACGCCCGGACCCTGGCGCGCCATTTGGGCAAGCACATCCCGGGCAATCCCAGCCTCCTGGTCCAGAACAGGCCGGGCGCCGGCGGCATCGTCGCGGCCAATTACATTTACAACGTGGCATCGCAGGATGGCACCATCATCCTCGGCGCCAACCGCAGCGCGCCCATGGCCGAGATCATGGGCCACTCGGGACCGAGGTTCGATTCGACCAAGTTCTACTGGCTCGGCAGCGTAACCAACGAGGCCGGCGTCCTGGCGGTGCTGAAAACCTCCAAGGTGGCCAAGCTCGAGGACGTCTTCTCCAAGACGGCCATCCTGGGCTCCACCGGACCCACGGACACAACGATCTATCCCGCCTTGATGAACAACGTCATGGGCGCCAAGTTCCAACTCATCGACGGCTACCCATCGGCGACACTGGTCCATTTGGCGATGAGGCGGAACGAGGTCGAGGGCATCAGCCAGTCCTGGTCGTCCTTCAAGATCGGCAATCGGGAAGAGCTGAAGCAGGGCAAGTTCATCCTGCTGGCCCAGCTCTCGATCAAAGAGCACCCCGAACTCACCAAGTTGGGCGTGCCGCTTATCTTCGACATCATCGACCGCAAACACGTGCTGCCTCAGTTCTCGGTCGAAGAAGCAAAGACCTATTGGCGTTTAATGTTGACCAACAAAGCCATGGGCCGGCCCTACGCGCTGGGTCCCAAGGTGCCCAAAGACCGGGTCAAGGCGATGCGCGCGGCCTTCATGGCGACCTTCAAGGACCCGGCTTTTATCAAGGATGCCCATGCCCAGGGCCGCGAGGTGAGCCCGCTATCGGGTGAGGAAGTCCAACAGATGATCGCGGATATCGCCGCGGCGCCCAAGTCCGTCATCAAGAAGGTCGAGGACCTGATCAGGTACAAGGGCAAGGTCAGGACTGTGAAGATCGAGTTGGCCAAGCACACCGGCAAGGTCACCGCCACCAAGCGCGGCGGCCGGCGCATCTTCATCAGCTACAAGGGCAAGGAAGTGAAGGCCAAGGTGTCGGGTTCGCGCACCAAGGTCACCATCAACGGCAA
>JAZFWG010000334.1:0-8648 GCA_036448135.1 Alphaproteobacteria bacterium | reverse complement strand
AAACGTTGCCTTTCCCGAATGACAATAACTAACATCTGGCCGGGTGGCAAATGCATTTATCGCGCCGGGGCCGAAATTGCAAGACCGGGCGCCCGCCAACCCTTGAACGGTCCCCTCCATTCGCGGGGGCGATTATTTTCGTTATAATTAAAACAACAGGGGGAGCTTTCAGCCATGGCGGACCCATCGCCCCAACAATCAGTTGGCGGCAAGGACTTCGATGTCCCCGTCCTCATCATCGGCGGCGGGCCGGTTGGGCTCGCGGTTGCCGCCGAACTCGGCTGGCGCGGGGTTCGCTGCCAGGTGGTGGAACAGACCGACGGCGCCATCGCACACCCCAAGACCAACGGCATCAACATGCGGACCCTGGAAATCTGCCGGCGCTGGGGCATCGCGCAACGGGTCCATGACGAAGGCTTTCCCAAGGACTATCCCCACGACCACATCTATGTCACCTCACTCACCGGCCATCTGCTGGCGCGCCAGAAACGCCCGCCCATGGCGGAGATGAAAGCGCCCCGGGGCGCCATCGAAACCTTCCAGCGCTGCCCCCAGACCACGTTTGATCCCATGCTCAAGGGCGTGGCTCTATCCTTCGCCACGGTGGATTTGCGCTACCATGTGCGGTGCGAAGAGGTCGAGCAGGACGCCGATGGCGTCACCGCGGAACTGACCGACCTGCAAAGCGGGACCTCCTCGCGCATCCGGGCCAATTACGCCGTCGCCTGCCAGGGCGCCAACAGCCCGGTCCGCGACGCGCTCGGCTTCAAGATGGAAGGCACCGCGGTGCTGGCCTATTCCACCAACATGCTGTTCCGTTCCGCCGAGCTGCTCAAGCTCCACGACAAGGGGCCGGGGCGGAGCTATATCGCCATCGGCCCCGAGGGCAATTGGGCGTCGATCAATTCCATCAACGGTGACGATCTGTGGCGCTTGCAGGTGTCCGGTTCGACCGATCCCAAGTCGTGGCAGGAGGTGGATTTCGATGAATGCGTCAAGCGTTTCGTGGGCCGGGACTTCTGCTATGAATTGATCTCGACCCTGACCTGGATTCGGCGCCAATTGGTTTGCAATCATTACCAGTTGGGACGCATCTTCCTCGCCGGCGATGCCGTGCACCAGCTGACGCCGGCGGGCAGCTTCGGCATGAACACCGGCATCGGCGATGCCGTCGATATCGTGTGGAAGATCGCGGCCATGCTCAATGGCTGGGGCGGGCCGAGGCTTCTCGAATCCTACGAACCTGAACGCCGGCCCATCGGCAAGCGCAATGTTGACGTAGCCGCGGCGCGCTTCAAACGCTACGCCCCCTTCAAGCCCGGCCCGGCGATCCTGGAAGACACGCCGGCAGGGGACCGGGTGCGCACGCAGGTGGCGAAAAAGCTGGAAACCACCATGCTGCCGTTCGGCGAGGGGTTCCAGGTCGGATACCGCTATGACGATTCGCCGATCATCTGGCCCGACGGCACGCCGACGCCGCCGCTCGACGGTGCCACCTACAATCCGACGACGCGCCCGGGGGCCCGGGCGCCTGACGCCTGGATCGATGAGGACACCAGGATTCTCGATCTCTATGGCAAGGGCTTCGTCCTGGTGCGCCTGGGCGCCGACGCCGCCGAAGCGGCCGGGTTTGAGGCCGCCGCCGAGGACTGCGGCATGCCGCTCGAAGTCGTGACCATGGAGAACCCCGAGATCATCGATCTCTATGAACGGAAATTGGTCCTGGTCCGCCCCGATGGCCATGTGGCCTGGCGCGGCGATGATGTGCCCGACGACTGCCGGGCGGTGATCGACCGGGTCCGGGGCGCTACTTAGGCGCCGCGATCCATTAACAGTACTGGCCCCAAAGCGGTGGTTGACAGAGCACACGCGAGCCGCGACCATCGCCACTGGAACAGACAATAGTAAGCCACTGATAATGAAGGGGAGAAGCCCAATGGCAACCGTCATCGATCTACATGCCCACGTTGTGGACCTGGAGGCCCGGGCCCAGATGAAGGCCGCCGCCGAAAGCGGCCAGGCCGGCGCCGCAGCCAAGATACAATCCGGCCCCGGCATCTCGAAGGAACTGAATGAGCGCGAGGCCATCCTCGCCCGTGCGGACAAAAGGATCGAGGACATGGACCGCATGGGCGTCGATATCTCGGCCCTGACCCCGGCGCCGCCGCGCGGCTTCTACGAGGCGGATTCCGACCTGGCGCTCGCCGTCGCCCAAGGCATCAACGACCGCGCCGCCGAATGGGTCAAGAAATATCCCGACCGCTTCGTCTCCCTCGGCGTGGCGCCGCTACAGCATGTGGACCTCGCCATCAAGGAGATGGACCGCGCCCTCAATGAGCTTGATCTCCGCGGCATCCGCTTTCCCACCGAGATCGGAGGCATGGAGCTCGACGATCCCAAGCTCGAGCCGTTCTGGGACGCCGCCGAGAAGCACGACACCCTGATCTATGTCCATCCCCAGGGCTTCACCCATCCCCAGCGCCTGGGCGACTATTACATGTCCAACGTGGTGGGCAATCCGCTGGAAACCACCCTGGCGCTGTCCCACCTGATCCAGGGTGGCGTCATGGCGCGGCATCCCAAGCTCAAGATCTTCGGCTCCCATGGCGGCGGCTTCCTGCCGTTCTATGTCGGCCGGTTCGATCACTCCTGGCGTGAGCGCACCGAATGCCGGGAACACACCGACCTACCCCCCAGCGCCTTCGTGCTCAACCTTTATCTGGATACGGTGGTGTTCCGCCCCGAGCAGATCCGCTATCTGGTCGACTTCATCGGCGCCGACCATATCACCTTGGGCACCGATCGGCCCTACGACATGGGCGAGACCGATCCGGTGGGCCTGGTCAACCGGGTCGAGGGACTATCCGATGCCGAGCGCGACGACATCTTCAGCGGCACCGCCATGCGGCTGCTCCACATGAACTAAGCACCCCCGCCATCGCGGAAACAAAAAGCCCCCGGCCTTAGCCGGGGGCTTTGTCGTTGATGGCGGCCGGGCTTATTAGCAGTCGATCTTTTTCGCCCTCGATGCCTGGTGGGTGAAGGTGCAACTCATGCCGACCTTCAGCGCCTTGCGCTTGGCCTTCTTGCCGCCGATGGTGATCTTGGTGCGCCGGCCCGAAACCCGGAGCTTGGCCTTCTTCTTGCCCGCCTTGTAGGTGATGCGGCCGCCTTTCCTGCGGACCTTGCTGATGACACCCTTGCGGATGGTGATCGGGATCTTGACGATCTCGACCTTGCTTGCCGGCAGGGACGCCTTGACCAGGGCGGCCTGGACATCGGGCGGCGTGGCGTACATGGCGGCGATGACCTTGGCGACCTTGGCGCCGCTCGCCGGATTGACGTCGAGCCTGGACTTCTTGGCCCCGGCGAGGAATTTCTTGTCCTTCACGGTTTGATCGAAGGCCTTGCGCAACGCCTGGAAGCGGTCATCGGGCACCTTGGGTCCGACCATATAGGGCCGGCCGAACACGCCGACGCCGAATTTGAGCTTGAGAACCTCCCGCGTGAGCGCGTCCTTGGCGAAGTCGAGCGCCAGCGGCACGTCCTTCAGGAGGCCTTCATTGTTCTTGGTCAGGCCCATCTGGTAGAGGATGACGACCTTCTTTTGCTCGGCCCATTTCATGCGCCGGACCTTGAAGCTCGACCACGAGAAGGTGGCGCGGCCGCCGGTCTCGCCACGTTCCATGGCCAGGTCCATCTCGCTGCCGCCGGGGTAACCGGCGATGACCTTGAATTTCATGCCCAGCAGGTTGCGCATGACATGCGCCGTGACCACGGAATCGGTGGTGACCCCGGTGCCGCCGACGATCAATTGCTTGGTGTAAAGGTCTTTGTAGCTCTTGATGCCGGCGGTGTGCCAGGCGATGGCGATGGAAGTTTCCTCGTTGGTGCTGCCGATCCATTTGATCTTCAAGGGATCGAACAGGGCCTTGGAATCCTTGCCCTTGGTCAGGGGCTCGACCGGAATGCCGCGCTGGATCGCGCCGATATAGGTGCCGTCCTGGGCCGCGGCGTTATAGATGAAGTTGGCCGCGACCAGGCTGCCGCCGCCGGGCTTGTTCTTGGCCACGAAACGGGGATTGCCGGGGATGTAGCGGCCCATGTGGCGGGCGAGGAGGCGCGCATAGCGGTCATAACCGCCGCCGGAGCTGAGCCCGATGATCATCTGGATGCGCTTGCCCTTGTAGAATTTCTCCACCGACTGGGCCTCGGCCGGGCCGGCCATGGTGGCCAGGGCAAGGGCTGCGGCCATGGTGGTGAGCGAAAGGATGCGTGAAGTCTTCATGATGTTCTCCCCAACGTGATTGATTTTATCGTGACTTGGCCCGGAGTTTAGCAGCCCTTGGGGCCACTGGCAAAGGCGGCGAAGTTCCCTAGACCAGCAGGAACAGCCCGCCGACGACGCCGAAATTGTTGAGGCCCAGCAGCATGTGATAGTTGCGCCGCACCGGATCGGGCATGAGCCAGTAGCGGTGGAACATCCAGGTGGCGGCGACGGTGAAGACGATCAGGATCACGGCGCCGATGCCGGCGTATAGGTCGAGCAGCACCATCAAGGCGCCAATGAACTGGACCACGAACCCTGAATAGAGCACCAGCGCCGCGGCGGGCACGCGGAGTGCGCGCATGCGCTCCAACACCTCTTCGCGGATGATGATGTTCTTGATGCCGCCGATGATGAACAAGGCGGCGATCAGGATGTGGGCGACGATCTCGGTGATGGAATGGTCGGCGTGGAGCATGGTTGCCTCTTTTGTGCCTTTTGCGGCGGATATGGCCGGCTGAGGTGATGGAGAGGTCTCACGGGGAATGCGAACGGGACGCCCTAGAGCGAAATCGCGCCCAAATAGATGCTGTCGATAAGTTCGACTTCGACGGCTTTGTTGTCGAAGTTCTGGGCCGAGATCTCGACGGTGTATTTGCCGCTGTCGGGATCAAGCCGGTCGAACTTGAAGTCGCCGTAATTGTCGCTTTCAGTCTCGGCGATGCGGTTGCCGTCCTGCACCAGGGTGAGCTTGGCGCCTTGGATGCATTCGGTGACGCCGCCGATCTCGCCCGCCAGGCTGCCACCGATGAAGCATTTGTTGTAGCGCCACAGATTCTTGTACCAGACCCGGGGCTTGGTATCGTACTCCGGGTGGAGTTGTTCGAGCCCTTGTTCGGCGATGATGCGCTCCATCTCGTCGTCCTCGACCGAAACGGTCTGCATCGCTTGGGTGGCGCAGACCTGGGAGCCCCGGGTCTCGGTCCAGCCCTGGTCCAACAGATGGGCGTCGAAGATCCAGTGCTGGGGAATGTTCTTTTCCTTGTTCCACCACACTGCACCATAGGGGCAGGCATCGACGATCTGCTTCTGGCCCTTGCTTTTCACCGGATCGATGATGACGATGCCGTCGGGACGCTTGGTGATCGCATCGTTCCGGGCGGCCTTGATGCAAGGCGCGTCGTCGCAGTGCTGGCACATCACCGGCACATAGGCGACGTCCATCATCGGGCACTGGCCCCGTTCCTTGTGCAGGATTTCGATCCAGCGGTGTTCGTGCTTGGGCATGGAAGCCGCATAGCCGGGGAAATCATTGTCGTAATATTCGTCCTGAACCGCCAACGTGCAGTCGTTGCAGTTGGTGCAGTTGGCGACATCGATGATCAGGTTCCACTTCTTCACGTATGTTCTCCCTGGGGCTCTCTAGCCCACACTTTCCTATTGGGCGGGGACGGTCTCGGGCTCCAGTTCCTCCGCCATCGCGCTTTGATCCAACTCGATCTTGCCGTCCCACAGCTCGACCTCGACCAGGGCGTGGGAGCCGGCGGTGGCGTGGGCCTGCTTGATCTGGGTGCGCTTGGGCGTCAGCAGGTTGAGGCAGCCGCCACGGTCGATGGATTTGCCGTACTCGCCCATGGGATCGAAATTGGCCGACGATTCGAAGCCGTGGATGGTGCCCTTGGGCAGCCGTTCGGTGACATGGGCCGCGCACAAGACGGCGCCGCGGTGGTTGTAGACCTTGACCAGGTCGTGATTCGAAATCCCTCGCTGTTTGGCGTCGGCGGTAGAAATGCGGATGATCCAGTAATAGAAACCGTCGATCAGCACCCGGTGGTCCTTGATGTCGTTGAGGAAACTGTCCTTGCCGTCGCCCTGGGTGTGGAAGCTGAAACGCGGGTGCGGCGTCAGCATCTGTAGGGGATATTTGGCAAACATCTTGGTGCTGTGGGGGCCTTCCCAGGACGGGGTGTATTTGACGATGGGCGGGCGCTCGGGGTCGTCGGCATCGAACCGTTTCAGGCTTTCGCATTCGAACTCGATCTTGCCGGTCTGGGTCTGCAGCCCCATGAGGAAATCTTCGGTGTAATCGGACGGCAGGGGCTGGGGCTCGGGCACGTCTTTCTTGCGGCCCTCGTAGAACCAGCGGAACGACACCGGGCTGCGCAGGGCCTCGTCCTCGGCCGGGACCACGAAATAGCCCTTCTTGCGGAATTTGCGCCAAGAGGTGTGCCTCGGCAGGTCCGAGGCGTCGAACTGGCGCTTGACCCAGTCGATCTCGCTCATGCCTTCCGAGAAATACGACCCGAGGCCGAGACGCTGCGCCAGCAGATTGAAGATCTGGTAATCGGATTTGGATTCGCCCAGGGGCTCGACGCATTTGTTCTGCAGCGTGATCACCCGGTGGTTCAACTGCTGGTAAGCGTCGTGGGCGTAGCCGCCGATGCCGGCCCATTCACCGATGTCGAACCGCTCGTAATTGGTGCAGGCGGGCAGGATGACGTCGGCGAACTTGGTGTCGCCCTCCATCCAGATCGATTGGGCGACGATGAATTCCAGATTGGGCGAGCGGAACATCTGCACATGGCGGTTGGTGTCGTTCATGGTGGTCAACAGCGAGCCGCCATATTTGTAGAGCATCCTGACCGGGGCATGGCCCTTCTTGGGGTAGACGAACTTGCTGAACTGGGCCTCGATCGATTTGCCGTCCCAGGCATAGCCTTCAGCCTTGCCATCGAGGATCGCTTCCGGAAGCTTGAGCCGGGGGATCATCTGAGTCGGCGTGTTCATGGTCGGCAGTTGCGGCATGCGCTGGAACAGCGACTTGGCCATGGCGGTGTGCTGCAGATCGCCGGAAATGCCGCCATCGGCGTAGCCCGGGAAATAGAAGCTGAAATTCAGCGGCGCGCCCCATTGCAGGTTGCCCATATTGACGCCGCGCTTGCCGAGGCCCTGCATGGCGATCAAACACACCATGACCCGGGCCCACTGGATGCCGGTCTGGTTGCGGCACGGCCCGCCATGGCCGTTGCCCCAGCCGCCGGGGCCGAGATAGGTGCGCTTGGTGCCCCATTCGCGGGCCAGCGCGCGGATCTCCCTGGCTGGCACGCCGGTTTCCTCCGCCGCCCATTCCGGGGTCTTGGGCGTGCCGTCCTCTTCGCCCAGCAGATAAGCGCGCCATTTGTCGAAGCCGTGGGTGCGCTTCTCGACGAATTCCTTGTCGTAGAGGTCTTCCTTGATCCAGACATAGGCGATGGCCATGGCCATGGCCGGCGATGTGGTCGGTTTCGGGCAGAGCCATTTGCCGCCGAGGAACTGGGCGGTGTCGTTGTAATAGGGGTCGACATGGACGATCTTGATGTCCGTGTCCTTTAGCCATTTGCGGCGGATGGTGCCCTCGAAGGCGCCATAGGAGCCCGAGGTGGATTCCGGATTCGAGCCCCAGAACACGATCATCTCGCAGTCCTTGAGGCAGTCCTCGACGGTGCCGTAGGTTTCCGACTGGCCGACCCGCAAGCTGTGGCCCCAATGGTGGATGGCGCCCCAGTACCAGCCTTCCCAGCTGTCCGGGTTGTGGTGGATCTCGGTGTGGCCGATGGCGTTCATGAAGCGGAAGTTGGCGCTGAGGTAGTAGCCGATATTGCCCCAGGTATGGTGGGAGCCGTGGCTCGACGCGATGGCGCCGGTGCCGTGTTCCCGTTTGACCCGCTTGATCTCATTGGTGACGATGTCGAGCGCCTCGTCCCAACTGATGCGGACATATTCGGATTTGCCGCGGGTCTCGAAATTGCGTTCGCCGTTGGGATCGAAATCGGCCCGCTTCATGGGATAGAGACATCGGTTGTCGGCATAGACCATGGACTTCCAGTTCATGCCGTGGGGGGTCAGCGAGGTGCGCCGGGGCGGGGTGAACGTCTTGCCCCGGGCCTCGATGGTCCAGGGTTGCGGGTCGGTGTCGTCGAACACGATGGGGGTGATACGGATGATCTTGTCGTCCTTGACATAGACATACATGGGCCCGGCATTGGTGGCGTTGGTGTAGCGGATGGTGCCGTCGGGAAGCTTGGTGCCGAATTCCCAGCCGATGGTCTGGGTTTGCATGATGGTCTGGGCGAACCAATAGACCAGATCGTCGGGGCCATCGACGGCAAGCTCGAAATTCTTCTGGGCGTCGATCTGTTGCTGGTAATTGACCGGCGGCATCATCAGCCGCGTTGCCAGCTTGGCGGTCTTGAAGCTAAGGGTGACGTCCGGGTTGGGGTGGATGCCGCTTGCCGATGTGATCTTGCCGCCGGTGAAGGTGAACCAGCGCCCCACCGAGCCATCCATGGTCTTGATCTGGCAGGTGCAGTCGCGCTCCTTGAGCCGGGCGCGGTAGGCCGGG
>JAZFWG010000333.1:0-7403 GCA_036448135.1 Alphaproteobacteria bacterium | reverse complement strand
ATCTTGTCCGGGTTGGCCGGGGGCTCGCCACGCTCGATCTGATCGACGAATTCCATGCCCTCGATGACCTCGCCCCACACCGTGTATTTGCCGTCGAGGAACGGCGTTTCCGCGAAATTGATGAAGAACTGGCTGTCGGCGCTGTCGGGGTCGTTGGAGCGGGCCATGCCCAGGGTGCCGCGCTTGAACGGCTCGTTGGTGAACTCGGCCTTGATGTTCTGGCCCGAGCCGCCGGTGCCGGTGCCGGTGGGGTCGCCGGTCTGGGCCATGAAGCCCTCGATGACCCGGTGGAAGACGATGCCATCATAGAAGCCTTGGCGGGTCAGCTCCTTGATGCGCGCCACATGGTTGGGCGCCAGATCGGGGCGGAGCTGGATCACCACGGTGCCGGATTTCAGCGTCAGAAGGATCCGGTTCTCCACATCCTGGGCCTGGGTCGGGGCCTGGGCCTCGGCCACATCGCCTCCGCCGCCGATCAGCGGCAGGCTGCAGATGGCGGCGGCGATGGCGGTACGCAAACGGGCGAGAAATGCGATCATGGCAATGTGCTCCGGCCTGTAATGGTGGTCACGGGATGGTCATGCGTGGGGGCGGTTTGACCACGTGTTGGTCCACGACGCAAGGGGGATTTCGGTGGGATTTGGGTGAAACCCTCAATGCTGGCCTGCCCTTAAGGCGAGCAGGGCGGCGATGGCGAGTGCGGCCCAGCCGGCCATGAAGGCGAGGCCGCCCGCCGGCACCGCCGGCGAGGTGGCGATGAGGCCGAGGGTGATCATGTAAACGCCGCCCGAGAACATCACCACCCCGAAGGCGAAGCACGCCGCCGCGCCGTGGGCCCAACGCCGCGCCGCGCCCTCGAAGCCCCTGAGCGCCACGGCGGTGCCGAGAATGGCGAGGCTGTGCCACATATGATAATTCACCGCGGTCTGATAGGTAGCCCGGCTTCCGGCATCGATGCGGTCGGCGAAGCCGTGGGCGCCCAGCGCCCCCATGGTGACGGCGGCGAGGCCGAAAACGGCGGCGGTCACGATCCACAATATCCACATGGCCATCGGTTGCCCTCCTGATTTCGAGAAAACGAGGTCTATGGCACGCAGGGTCGGGCAAAAATCCCTATTTGGCAACACCCGGTGCTGGGTTAGTATCGCAAGCCCGAAAAAGGGACCCAATTGGGGAATGAAATCCGGACCCGTAAGTGACAACAAACCGGGCGTATCAGGGGAGCTCAAACCATGAAAATCCGCGCCATATTGTGGATGATTTCCGCCGCGCTGGCGGTGGTGGGATTGTTGGCGGTGGTTTTTGTTGCCACCGACAAGGCCGAGACCGTCAAGATCGGCTTCGTCACTACGCTCACGACGGGCGCCGGCGTCATCGGCCGCGACATGCAGAACGCCGTCGATCTCGCCCTCGATCATCTCGGCCACAAGATGGCGGGCCTCGACGCCGAGGTCATCTATGCCGACGATCAGTTCAAGCCCCAGATCGGCAAGCAGAAGACCCAGCGCTTGGTGACCCGCGACAAGGTCGATTTCGTTTCGGGCTATATCTGGTCCCACGTGTTGCTGGCCTCGCGCAAGACCGTGGTCGATTCCGGCGCCTTCCTGATCATCTCCAACGCCGGCGCCAGCCAGGTAGCGGGCAAGCTGTGCCACAAGAACATCTTCACCACCTCGTGGCAGAACGACCAGGTGCCCATGGCGCTCGGCAAGGTGCTGAACGACCGCGGCGTCAAGAGCCTCTATATCGTCGCCCCCAACTATGCCGCCGGCAAGAACATGGTCACCGGGGTCGAGCGCACCTTCCGCGGCAAGGTCGCCGGCAAGGACATGACCAAATGGCCGGGCCAGATCGACTTTGCCGCCGAGATCGCCAAGGTGCGCGCGGCCAAGCCCGACGGCGTCTTCATCTTCTTCCCCGGCAAGCACACCGGCGCCTTTTTGCGCCAGTTCAAGCAGGCCGGCCTCAACGGCAAGATCCCGCTTTATTCGGTGTTCAGTGTCGATTCCATCAGCCTGCCGAAATTGCAGAAGGCCAAGATGGACGGGGTCTTGGGCAGCTTCAACACCAACTTCTGGTCGCCGGACCTCGACACCCCGGCCAACCGGCGCTTTGTTTCAGGTTTCCGCAAGAAATATGGCCGCTATCCTTCCCACTACGCGGCCCAGAGCTATGATTCGATCATGCTGATCAACAGCGCCCTGGTCGCGGTCAAGGGCAAGCTCAAGGACAAGGACGGCATCCGCCGGGCCCTGCGCAAGGCCGACTTCCAATCGGTGCGCGGACCCTACCGCTACAACCAGAACCACTTCCCGATCCAGAACTTCTATCTGCGCCAAGTGGTGACCGACAAGGACGGCAACTGGACCAACCGCATCGTGGCCACGGTGTTCAAGGACCACAAGGACCCCTACTACAAGCTATGCCGGATGCGATGGTAGCCCGCCCGCCGCCGGCAATGTGGCGGCAGCGCTGAAGCGTCCCGGACATGGATTGGACCCTTCTATTCGAACAACTCCTCAACGGGTTGCAGCTCGGCATCCTGTTGTTCCTGCTGGCGGCGGGGCTGACGGTGGTGTTCGGGGTCATGGACCTGATGAATTTGGCCCATGGCTCGCTCTATATGATCGGCGCCTTCGTCGCCGCCACCGTCGCCATCGCCACCGGGTCGTTCCTGTTGGCGATGGGAGCCGCCATCGTGGCGGCGCTGATCATCGGCATCATCATCGAGGTGACCCTGTTGCGCAGCCTTTATGGGCGCGGCCACCTCGACCAGGTGCTGGCCACCTTCGGGCTGATCCTGTTCTTCAATGAACTGGTCCGAGTGGTGTGGGGGCCCGAGGGGTTGGAGATGCCGCTGCCGGCGTTCTTCGATACAGCGGTGACGATCTTCGGCTTTTCCTATCCGGTCTACCGCCTGGGCGTGATCGGCGTCGGCCTTGTCACGGCGGCATTTCTCTTCCTGGTCGTCTCCCATACCCGCATCGGCATGCTGATCCGCGCCGGGGCCTCGGACCGCACCATGGTCGGCGCCCTTGGGGTCGATATCAAACTGCTGTTCACCCTGGTGTTCGGGTTGGGCGCGGCGCTGGCCGGGCTTGCCGGGGTGATGGCGGCGCCGATCCTCTCGGTCGCCATCGGCATGGGCGAGGAGATCCTGATCCTCGCCTTCGTCGTCATCGTCATCGGTGGCATCGGCTCGATCCAGGGCGCCTTCGTCGCCGCCATCGTCATCGGGGTCATCGACACGCTGGGGCGGTCCTTCCTCGACGATCTGTTCAAGCTGTTCCTGCCCGCCAATGCCGCCGAAACCGCGGCGCCGGCGGTGGCGTCGATGCTGATCTACATCCTGATGGCGGCGGTGTTGTTCTTCCGCCCCCAGGGCCTGTTCCCGGCGCGCACGTGATGAAGGTGAACCTCAAAGGCGGGTTCGTCGCCGCCCTGTTCGTGGCCTTGGCCCTGGTGCCGGTGGCGGCGCAGCTGTTGGACCAGCCGTTCTACATGCTGGTGGCCCAGCGCATCATGATCCTGGCCATCGCGGCGCTCAGCCTCAATCTGCTGATGGGCTATGGCGGCATGATCAGCTTCGGCCATGCCGTCTATGTCGGCCTCGGCGCCTATGCGGTCGGCATCTCGGCGTTTTACGGCGTCACCAACGGCGCCGCCCAACTGGCCATCGTCGTCGGCGTCTCGGCCCTGGTGGCGCTGGTGTTCGGCGCCAACTCGCTGCGCACCCGCGGGGTCTATTTCATCATGATCACCCTGGCGCTGGCCCAGATGCTGTTCTTCCTCGGCGTTAGCCTCGATGTCTTCGGCGGCGATGACGGCCTCAATATCGACCAACGCAGCACCTTGTTCGGCCTCATCGATCTCAACCACCGGCCGAGTTTCTATTATCTGGTGTTCTTCGCCCTGGTGACCGCGCTTTATCTGTGCCACCGCCTGGTCAATTCGCGCTTCGGCATGGTGATCCAAGGCGCCAGGTCCAACGAGCCTAGGATGCAGGCGATCGGGTTCCCGACGCTGCGCTACAGGCTTACCGCCTTCGTCATCGCCGGCGTCATGGCCGGCGTCGCCGGCGCATTGCTCGCCAACCATACCGATTTCGTCAGTCCCGACATGATGCATTGGACCCATTCCGGCGAGCTTATCTTCATGGTGCTGCTGGGGGGCATGGGCTCGCTCGCCGGGCCGGTGGTGGGCGCCGCGATATATTTGCTGCTGGAAGAGCTGCTGTCGGGCTGGACCGTACACTGGCAGTTGATCTTCGGGCCGTTCCTGATCGCGGTGGTGTTGTTCGGCCGCGGCGGGCTTCTTGGCCTGATGGAGAAGGGGGGCCCGATGGCGGGGCGGGAGCGGGACGATGGCTGAACCGTTGCTGGCGATCAAGGGACTGAACAAGCATTACGGCGGCGTCGTCGCCACCCAGGATCTTTATCTCGATGTTCTGGCAGGCGAGGTCCACGCCATCATCGGCCCCAACGGCGCCGGCAAGACCACCCTGATCGGCGAGCTCTCGGGAACGGTGGAACCCGACAGCGGCGCGATCACCTTCGCAGGCGTGGATATTACCAGCCTGGCGGCGCCGGCGCGGTCCCTCCTGGGCATGGCGCGGACCTTCCAGATCACCAGCCTGTTCATGGAGTTCACGGCGTTGGACAATGTGGCCTTGGCGGTCCAGGCCCATGACGGCCCGAGCTTCGGCATGTGGGACGCGGCCCGCATTGATGAGGCCCTTCGCGGCCCCGCCCGGGAGGCCCTTCAACGCGTCGGCCTCGAGACCCGAGCCGATGTGCCCGCCGGCAACCTTTCCCATGGCGAGCACCGCCAGCTCGAGATCGCCATGGCGCTGGCGACACAGCCTAAGATGTTGCTGCTGGACGAACCCACGGCCGGCATGGGCACGGAACAATCCCGGCGCATGGTGGCGTTGTTGGCCAAGCTCAAGGGCGCGGTCACCATCCTGTTGATCGAGCACGACATGGACGCGGTGTTCGCGCTGGCCGACCGCATCACCGTGTTGTCCTACGGCCGCGCCATCGCCACCGGCAGGCCTGAGGAAATCCGCGCCGACGCCAAAGTGCGCGAGGCCTATCTCGGCGATGATGCCGGCATTGGTGGGGGAGGGGCGTGATGCTCAGCGTCGATGCCATCCACACCAGCTATGGCCAAAGCCAGGTCCTGTTCGGCACCACGCTGAAAGTCGAGGCCGGCGAGGTGGTGACCCTGATGGGCCGCAACGGCATGGGCAAGACCACGACGGTGCACTCGATCATGGGCATCACGCCGCCCCATGGCGGCGAAATCCTGTTCGAGGGCTGCTCGATCCGGGGCCTCGCGCCATACCTGGTGGCTAGGGCCGGCATCGGCCTGGTGCCCGAGGGCCGGCGCATCTTCGCCAACCTCACGGTTACCGAGAACCTCGTCGCCACCGCTGCCAACCGGGGCGAGATGCCAGAGCCCTGGACGCTGGCGCGCATCTTCGCCATGTTCCCGGCCTTGGCCGCGCGCCGCGATGCCATGGGCAGCCAGCTTTCCGGCGGCGAGCAGCAGATGCTGGCCATCGGCCGGGCGCTGATGACCAATCCCAGGCTATTGATCCTGGACGAGGCCGCCGAGGGCCTGGCCCCCCTGGTGCGGGCCGAAATCTGGCGCTGCCTGGCCGAGCTCAAGGCCCAAGGCCAGATGATCCTGGTGATCGACAAGGACGCCACCGCGCTGGAGCGCATCGCCGATCGCCACTACATCCTGGAAAAGGGCCAGGTGGTGTGGAGCGGAACATCGGCGGACCTGGCCGCCGCCAGCGAGGTCAAACGCCGCCATCTCGGGGTTTGACGGCGGCTCCGGTGCCACAGGGCGGTTGAGGCGAGGGGGGCAAGGGAGTATCTTCCGCGCTGCACCACCGCCGCGCCGATCCGCAGGGCGGTTCGCGAGGGAGGCAGACAAAATGGCGATTGTTGAGGCCACGGCGGCGCCGAATTTGGGTCCGGAGCTCGACCAGTTGCACCGCGATCTCGCCGATGCCCATGTGCTGCCGACCTGGATCTATGCGCCCCAGATCGTGCCGGTGGAGCCCAAGGCCGGTTACCGGCCCTATATCTGGAAATGGCAGCGCATGCATGAGCTGTTGATGCGCGCCGGCGAGCTGGTGACGCCCGACCGCGGCGCCGAGCGCCGGTCGATCGACCACATCAACCCGGACCTGACCGATAGCGCCAGCCACACCCTGGCGACGGCGATTCAACTGGTCCATCCCGGCGAGGTGGCGCCGGCCCACCGCCATGTGGCCGGCGCGATCCGCTTCATCATCGATAGCGGCGGCGGCGAGGTCTACACCAGGGTCGAGGGCGAGAAGCTCTATATGGAGACCTTCGATCTGGTGATGACGCCGAAATGGACCTGGCACGATCACCGCAACGAAAGCGACAACGATATCCTCTGGCTCGATGCCCTCGATTACCCCTTCGTCAATATGTTGCGCGCGAGCTTCTTCGAGCCCTTCGACGGCAACCAACAGCCCACCACCAAGCCCACCGGCTTCACCGAAAAGCATATCGGCCGGGCGCGTCCCGCGGATTGGAAGTCCTATCCCAACGAGGTGCCGCTGGTGCGCTACAAATGGGCGGAAACCAAGGCGCTGCTCGACGACATGCGCGGCCAGGATGGCAACCCCCATGACGGCGTGCTGGTGGAATATGTCAATCCCTTCAATTCGGGCCCGGCGCTGCCGACTATGTGCTGCTTCGTGCAGCTGTTGCGCGCCAAGGAACACACCCAAAGCCACCGCGCCACCACATCGACGGTCTATTACGTGATGGCAGGCGAGGGGTTCACCGTCATCGATGGCATACGCTTCGATTGGGTCGAGGGCGACGTCTTCGTGGTGCCGCCGTGGTCCTGGCACGAACACGCCAATGGCACCGCAGATGACGCTTTGTTGTTCTCGGTCTCGGACCGGCCGATCTATGAGACTTTCGGCTATTACCGGGAACAGGCATTGGAAGAAAATGGCGGCCACCAGGAGGTGACATCCACCCACACGCCCTAACCGCCCAACAACACAAAGCAATACGACCCGAAGGAAGGGAGAAGACGATGTCGAACGCTGCATTGGTCAAGGAGATCGAGGACAAGCTCAAAGCGCTTGATCTCGCCCACCACCCGCTGGCCATGAAGATCAAGAACGGCCAGCTTACCGAGGCCCAGGTCAAGGGCTGGGCCAAACAGTGGTATCACGGCTTCCTCAAGGACGCCGACCGCTGGATCGGCCAGGCTTTTGTAAATTGCGAGGATACCGATCTGCGCGAAGCACTGGCCATGAATGTCGGTGAAGAGGCGCTGGGAACCGAATCCGGAACCGCGGGGCACCCGGTGCTCTATCACCGTTTCGTCAATGGCCTGGG
>JAZFWG010000332.1:0-2941 GCA_036448135.1 Alphaproteobacteria bacterium | reverse complement strand
CATGATTGGGCTCGATCTCAAGAACCTGCCGGTAGATCGCTTCGGCCTCCTGCAACCGTCCGGCTTGGTGTAATTCAACCCCTTCCCCAATACGGTCCTGAACATCATAGGGAAGAACCGTAGCTGTTCCCGCATGATGCAGAACATCGGCCTCTTTACTCATGTTTTGAACTCAGATCCTAAGGTCGTCTTACTCCCCTCTCCCCACGCGAACTAAATTCGCCATTCAATTGTATTGGCACAGTTTATCCCGGGTCAACAAATCACATTATTTCACAGTTTTGTGATTATCCGTGTGATCTGCCGTCGGGTGGCAGGCTGAAAATATGGGATCTGCCCCACCCCGAGGGGACAGGCCGGATCTAAGGCACCATGAGGCGGCCGCCATTGATGGCGACGGCCTGGCCGGTCATATAGGCGGCATCGGGGCCGAGGAAGAACGCCACCAGGCCGCCGATGTCGTCCGCATGGCCGATGCGCCCGAGGGGAATATTGGCGCCAAGCGCCTTGAGCTTTTCTGGCGTCAGGTTCTCGTCCTCGAGCGGCTGGCGGGTGTCCGCAACCCCGGGGATGACGCAATTGACGCGGATGCCTGAGGGCGCCCATTCCAGCGCCAGGGTCTTGGTCAGCGAGATGATCCCGGCTTTTGAGGCGGCGTAATGCGCGCCCTTGACCGCGCCCTGCAACGCCCGGCCCGAGGCGAGATTGACGACCGAGCCACGCCCTTGATCGCCCATGGCGCGGCCGAAGGCCCGGGCGCACAGGAAAGCGCCGGTGAGGTTGATGCCGATGACCTTGTTCCAGAGCTCCAATTCCATGTCGAGGGCCGGCGCCCGGGGGTGGATGCCGGCATTGTTGACCAGCGCATAGGGCACGCCCCACGCCGCCATCACCGCCTCGGCTGAGCGCGAGACCGCATCGGCATCGGCGACGTCGGTGGCGAAAAACCGGGCCTCGGCGCCGGCTTGTTCGCACATTTCCACGGTTTCCGCCGCCATGGCCTGGTCGATGTCCCACACCGCGATGCGGGCGCCTTCGGCGGCGAGACGCCGGGCGATGCCGCGGCCAAGGCCCTGGGCGGCGCCGGTAACCACCGCCACATCGCCGGGTTTCAAGCCGTCGCGATGGATGGTGTCATTCATGATATCCTCCCGGAATCCCTGGTTTTTGGGGCGCATTTGGCGCCGCCCGAGGGCTGTTATAGGATATCCTTATTCCCTCAGCAAATCGCCCGGCAGCCAAACTTGCGCCCGGGGTCGCAATCCGCTACCAAGACCCTTAAGCCGGAAACACGGCATAGGGAGATGGAGGAAACCAATGTCATATGACCTGATCATCCAAGGCGGCACCGTGGTCGACGGCTCCGGTCTCCCGGGCTACCGCGCCGATGTCGGCGTCACCGACGGCACCATCACCGCCATCGGCGACCTCAGTGGTGAGCACGCCGATGAAGTCATCGATGCCGAAGGCCATGTGGTGGCGCCGGGGTTCATCGACGGCCACACCCATATGGATGCCCAGCTGTTCTGGGACGGTATCGGCAGCAATGCGTGCTGGCACGGGGTGACCACGGTGGTCATGGGCAATTGCGGCTTCACCCTTGCCCCTTGCGCAGTCGAGGAAAAGGACCTGGTGCTGCACAATCTAGAGCGCGCCGAGGACATCCCCCCCGAAGCCATGAATGCCGGCATCGATTGGAGCTGGGAAAGCTTCCCGGAATATTTCGATGCGGTGGATAAACTGCCCAAGGGCCTCAACTATGCGGGCTATGTCGGCCATTCGGCTTTGCGCACCCACGCCATGGGCGAACGCGCCATGGAAGAGACGGCGAGCGAGGACGACCTGGCAATCATGAAGCGCGACCTTGCCGAAGGGATGCGCGCCGGTGCGGTCGGGTTCTCGACCTCGCGAACCTGGTCCCACCGCACGACAACGGGCAAGCCGGTGGCGAGCCGCCTTGCCAGTTGGCACGAAATTCTGGAGCTCACCGGGGTGTTGAAGGATCTCGGCACCGGCATCGTGCAGCTGGCGCGTGAGAACGTCATTGATGACCCCGAGAAACGCCAGGAGGAGTTCGACCAACTCAAGGAGCTGGCGCTCGATTGCGGCCTCCCGGTGACCTTCGGCAACACCTGGTACCGCCACACCCATCCCGATATGTGGCGCAGCCAGGTCCAGTTGATCGACGAAATCGCCGCCGCCGGCGGCAAGGTCCTGATGCAGGGCACGGCGACCTGGAACGGCTCGCTGCGCTCGTTCGAGACCATGACGCCCTATGACATGATCCCGGTGTGGAAGGACTTCCGCAAACTGCCGCTGGACGAGCAGGAAGCGGGGCTGCGCAATCCCGAGATGCGGGCGAAGCTGGTGGATGCGGTCAATGCCCACAAGCACAATCCGGACCCGTCCCTGCCCAACGCCCTGCAGCGCCCGGTGGATTGGGACTGGACGTTCCCGCTCCTCAATCCGCTTCCGCCCCATCCCTCGGTTGCCGATATCGCGAACCAGCGGGGCGCCGAGCCGATCGACACCTTCATCGATCTGGCGCTGGAGAAGCACCTCAAGATGTTCTTCATCCAACCCAGCCACAACCAGGACCAGGACGCGGTGCTGGCGATGATCCGCCACCCCAATACGGTGGTGACGTTCTCCGACGCAGGCGCCCATGTGGCCACCACCGTCAACCCGATCCACGGCCATCTGTTGGGCCACTGGGTGCGCAACCAGCAGGCCATCACCATCGAGGCGGCGATCCGCAAGATCACCTTCGACCTTGCCGCGTTCTGGGGGCTCAAAGGGCGGGGTTGGCTGCGCCAGGGCTATCATGCCGATATCGTGGTGTTCGACCCGGAGACCATCGCGCCGGAAATGCCCGAACTTTTCCACGATCTGCCCGGAGGCGCGCCACGCATAAAGCAGAAATCGGCCGGCATCAGGACCA
>JAZFWG010000331.1:0-9299 GCA_036448135.1 Alphaproteobacteria bacterium | reverse complement strand
AAAACCCCCTTTGCCGACAACAACATCTATGTCGCGGTCCAGGTCACCGACGATCTCGCCACCATCGTCGAGCACACCGGCGAAGACCATTTGGTGATCGGCACCGATTACGGCCACCATGACACCTCGTCGGAGATTGCGGCTTTGCGCCTGATCCGCGACGACGGCAAGCTCGACGCCCACATCGTCGATAAGATGCTCGACGCCAACCCCCGCGCGCTCTACGCCCTCGACTGACGGCCCGGTAACACCCGAGACGCCGATCTATTCGGGATTTCCTTCGATGGCGGTGGCGATGGCCGCGGTCTGGCTTGCGATCCACACCCCGGCGACGAAGCAGAACACCCCACCCGTGGCGAGGGAGAGGCGAAGACCGATATAATCGGACAAATACCCCATGAAGACTGCGCCAAGCGCCGGCCCACCACGGAACGTTACGGCGTAAAGGCTCATGACGCGGCCGCGCATGGCGCCGTCGACCGCGGACTGCATCACCGTTTGGGTGCCATTGCCGCACACCGACATCGCCGCCCCGGCAATACTAGCGAACGGTAAGGCCAACCAGAACATATCGGTGGCAACGAAGGCCAGCAGCGCGGCGCCGGAAACGAAGATGCTGGCGACGGTGACATGGGTCAGTCCCACGATGGTGCCACGCTTGGCCAGCCATAGCGCTGCACTGACGGCGCCGAAGCCTGCTGCTGCGGCCAGTTGTGCCAAGCCTTGCGGGCCGCGGTTGAAAACAGCATCGGAGATCCCCGGCAGCAATTCGAGGAACGGTTTGACGCTGAATGCCAGAGCGGTGATGAGCAGCAACATCGGTCCAATGCCGCGATGGCTGCGGACATAACGCAAGGCCTCGGCGGCATCGCTGAACAGGCTTCCCCTGGACTGGCGCTTGGGCTCCCACTCCACCAGCCTGATCTGTAACAGTGCCGCCAGGAAAAACAGGAATGACACCGCATTGAAGGCGAAGGCTGCGCTGGCATCCCACAGCGACAGGGTCACGCCGCCAACCGCGGGGCCGGCAAAACGGGCGATGTTGAAAGCCGCGGAATTCACGGCGATGGCCGAGGTCAGGTGTTTGCGCTCCACCAGGTTGGGAATCACCGCCAGACGGATGCCAGCGGAGAACGCCGTCGAGGTGCCGAGGAAAATTGTCCATCCCAACAACGACCAGATATCGATCAGATCTAGCACCGTGAGTGCACACAACGCCACGGCCTGGACCATGGCCAGGCCCTGAAATATGACCAGCATGCGCAGGCGGTCGAAGCGGTCGGCTAGGATGCCGGCAAGGGGCGTGAGAATTATGGTCGGGAACAGATCCGCGAATGCGATCACCCCGAGCCAGGTGCCCGAATGGGTCATTGTCCAGGCCAACCAGCCGACAGCAATGCGTTGCGCCCACATGCCGACCAACGAGATGACATTGCCGAACTCGTAAATGCGGAAATTGCGCTGGCGTAGAACACTTTTGATGCTGGAGAAATCAAAGATACTGGCCATCCAGCTAAATATAGACCCTTTATGCGTACGCACCCTAGCCCGGCAATTGCCAACCCTGGCCGATGGCATATGATGGGCGCCGCGCACTTTGGCGCCGGCCCGCCTAGGGTCCGTACGGATAAGGAAATGCCATGGGACGACTGAGCCAATGACCACACCGGCACCCGCCGAGCTGATCGACCCGATCCGCGCCATCGCGCACATGGCCGGCGAGGTCATCATGCGTTATTACGATGGCGGCTTTGAGGTTCGCAACAAGGCCAACAACACACCCGTCACCGATGCCGACGAGGCTGCGGAAAAGCTGATCCTCGCCGAACTCTCCGTTCTCACGCCAGATGTCCTGATCATCTCGGAAGAAGCCGCGGCGGCGGGCCACATGCCCGAAGCCACCAAGCTGTTCTGGGCCGTCGATCCCCTTGACGGCACCAAGGAGTTCATCAATCACAATGGCGAGTTCGCGGTGTGCATCGGTCTGGTGCAGGACCACCGGCCGGTATTCGGCATTGTCCATGGCCCCGCCCTTGGCGTCACCTATAGCGCCGCCGGCCCTGGCACCGCCATGTGCCAGGACCAGGATGCGGCGCCATATGCCATCACCGCCCGCCCGGCGTCCGAAGACGGCGTCACCGTGATTTCCAGCCGCTCCCATCAGGACAGCCGCAGGCTCAAGGAGTATCTCGCCGATGTCGAGGTGGCATCGCGGATCTACATGGGCTCAGCCCTTAAATTCGGGCTCCTGGCCAAGGGCGAAGCCGATCTCTATCCCCGCTTCGGCAACACCTGCGAATGGGACACCGCGGCGGGCCAGGCCGTCCTTGAGGCCGCCGGCGGCAGCATCAAAACCTTCGACGGCGCGCCCTTGCGGTATGGCAAACCCGAATATCTCAACCCGGGCTTCGTTGCCCGCGGCGCCCCGTGCCGATGAACGCAGTCCTCGAGGATATGGCGCCCGAGGCCCTGGCCGCCGCCATCGAAAACAACGCCGTCGCCTGCTGCAAACACTGGGCGCGGTGGCCCAAACTGCGCCTGTACGAAGAACCCAACATGGTGCTGACCCTGAGCAACATCCGCTTTCCGTACTTCAACAATGTTTTCGCAGCCCAATTCCGAAGCAACGAATGCGCCGCCGCCATCGATGGCGTGCTCACCAAGGCGAAGGCTTTAGATCTGCCCATGTTCTGGTGGACCGGGCCGTCAACCGAGCCCCATGACCTCGGCAGCCAACTTGAAGACAAGGGGTTCTCGCATCTGTATGAGGCCGCCGGCATGGCGGTTGATCTCTCAAGCTTGAGGGCCGGGCGCGGCGCCCCGCCGGAGCTTTCGATCCGACAGGTCCGCACCCCGGTAGCGCTCCGGTCCTGGGCCAAGATCACCACGACGGTGTTCGAATTCCCCGGCTTCGCCACGGCGCCATGGTTCGACATGCACGCCACCGTCGGCTTTGACGGCGCCTATCGGCATTATCTCGGCCTGCTGCGTGACGTTCCCGTTGCCGCCGCGTCGATGTTCTTCGGCGAAGGCGTCGCCGGCATCTCCAATGTCGCCACCCTGGCCCATGAACGCCGCCGCGGCATCGGCTCGGCCATCACCCTGGAAGCCCTCCTCGATGCCCGCCGGGAGGACTACCGCATTGGCGTTCTGTTCGCCTCCGAGGCGGGTAAGGGCATATACGAAAACCTCGGCTTCGGCACTTACTGCACCGGCGGCTGCTACCTTTGGGACAATGGCTGAGCGCGCCTCCCCGATCTCCCCCCCTACCCCCGGCAACATCGACGCGGCGGCGGAGATGCTTCACCGTGGCCGCCTCATCGCCTTCCCCACCGAGACGGTTTACGGCCTCGGCGCCGACGCCAGCGATGACCGGGCGGTGGCGGCGCTGTTCACCGCCAAGGGACGGCCCCGCTTCAACCCGCTGATTATCCATTTCAGCGACGCCGCCGGCGCCGCCGGTCAGGCCGAATTCGACCGCCGCGCCGATGATCTCGCCCAGGCCTTTTGGCCCGGCCCCCTCACCTTGGTGCTGCGCCGCGGGCCCGGGACTTCGATTTCGTTGTTGGCCAGCGCCGGGCTCGACACCATGGCGGTGCGGGTACCCCGCCATGACATCGCCCAGGCATTGCTGCGGGCGACCGGTAGGCCGCTCGCGGCACCCAGCGCCAACCGCTCCGGCGAGGTCAGCCCAACCACTGCCGCCCATGTGGCTGCGTCCCTTGGCAACGCGCCCGCCATGATTCTCGATGGCGGCGCTTGTCCGGTCGGCATCGAATCGACGGTGGTCGATCTCAGCGCCGGCGAGGCCCGGCTGTTGCGGCCGGGCGCGGTGACCCTAGAGCGCATCGAAGCGGTGATCGGCCCCCTCGGCGCAAGCGTCCCAGGCGCCGTGCGGTCGCCGGGCATGGCCGGGCGCCATTACGCGCCGTCCCGCCCGCTCCGGCTCGAGGCGAAGACGCCCGAGAGTGGCGAGGCCTTCCTCGCCTTCGGCCCCGATGTCCCCGCCGGTCCCGGCCCGACCTTAAATCTAAGTCCGGCGGGCGATCTTGAGGAGGCCGCCGCCAATCTGTTCGCCATGCTGCGTGAGCTTGACCGCCCCAATGTCGCCGCCATCGCGGTGATGCCGGTCCCTGAACTGGGATTGGGCGCCGCCATCAACGACCGCCTGCGCCGCGCCACCGCCGGGCTTGCCGATCCCGACCCTTCGGGCTAGTGAAGGGGGATAAAGAATAGCAATGCCGAAGGAACGCCCATGAGCAAGGTCCGGGCACCGGCCGATGATGCCCTGGCGCGGATCCATGACGTGGTCGGCGCCAAGGGCTGGATCATCGATGACGCCGGCATGGCGCCCTATGTGGTCGACTCGCGCGAGCTTTATCACGGCAACTGCGCCGCGGTGGTGCGCCCGGCGTCCCGCGAAGAGGTCATGGGCGTCATCCGGCTCTGTGCCGAGGCCCGGATTTCCGTGGTCCCCCAAGGGGGCAACACCGGCCTGGTCGGCGGCTCGGTGCCCCCGGCGGAGGGCGGCGGCATCGTCCTCTCGCTCGGGCGGATGAACCGGATCCGCGACCTCGATGCCCTCAACAACACCATGACCGTCGAGGCCGGCTGCATCCTCGCCGATCTTCAAACCGCCGCCGAGGACGCCGGGCGCCTGTTCCCCTTGAGCCTGGGGGCGGAGGGCAGCTGCATGATCGGCGGCAACCTTTCGACCAATGCCGGCGGCGTCGGCGTGCTGCGCTACGGCAATGCCCGCGATCTGGCACTGGGCCTGGAAGTGGTGCTGCCAGACGGGCAATTGTGGGACGGGCTGCGCGGCCTGCGCAAGGACAACACCGGCTATGACCTCAAGCATCTGTTCATCGGCGCCGAAGGCACCCTGGGCGTGATCACCGCCGCCGTGCTCAAGTTGTTCCCCCGTCCCGGTGCCCAGGAGACCGCCCTGGTCGCGGTGCCGCGGCTCGGCGATGTCATGGGCCTGTTGGCCGACGCCCGCGACGCCTCCGGCGATGCCGTCACCGCCTTCGAGCTGATGCCGGCCATCGGCATCGATCTCGTTCTCAAGCATTTCCCCGACATGACGGCGCCGATGTCGGGGAAAACCCAGTGGTATGTGCTGATCGAGCTGTCGGCGGGCAAGATCGGGGCGAGCGAAAGCGAGGGCGCGCTCAGGCTTTGTCTCGAGGGGTTCCTGGAAAAGGCCTTCGCCGCCGGCACCGTCAGCGATGCCGTCATCGCCGCGAGCCAGGCCCAGGCCTCGGAGCTATGGCGCTTCCGTGAAATCCTGCCCGAGTCCCAGACCCGGGAAGGCGGAAGTATCAAGCATGATGTCTCGGTGCCGGTCTCGGCCATCGCCGATTTCATCACCCAGGCGAGCCAGCGGGTGGCTGTGGAAATGGAGGGGGTCCGCATTTTCCCCTTCGGCCATATCGGCGACGGCAATATCCACTTCAACCTGAGCCAACCGCCGGGGATGGAGAAATCGGACTTCCTCGGCCATTGGCGCCAATTCAACCGGCTGGTCCATGATTTGGCGATGGAGATGGGGGGCAGCTTCTCGGCCGAACATGGCATCGGCCAGCTCAAGCGCGACGAGCTTACCCATTACCGCTCCGGGATCGAACTCGACCTCATGCGGCGGATCAAACAAATGCTCGATCCCGACGGCATCATGAATCCGGGCAAGCTTCTGTGAAGCCCCGGACAGGTTCGATTAGGAACGGATCAGAAATTCCGAAGGATAGAAGATGCTGTTGATCAGCACGCCGGAGCACCGCGCCGGGTCTTTGCCATAGCCTTTGATCCGGGCCACGGGGGCACCGGTGGTTTTGCCGGCGTCTTGGCCGGCCTGGGGAACATAAATCTCGAGGGTCCCGTCATCCTTCAACTGGGCGTAGGGCTTGGCCCCCTTGGCGAATCCATCCAATTCGAGGAAGCGCACGCTGCCATCATCGGCGAGCCTGGGATCAACCGAGCGGGCTTGGATGATCCGGACCGTTTTGGCACGGCTAGAACGGTACACGAGATCCCTCATGCCGCGGCGTCCGCCAGATGCGCCGGCGCTGCGCCGGGCCTCAAAGCCGGGGCGCGCACCTGCGGCCGGCGCCGTGTTGGCCGCAGCAAGGATTTCGGCCTGGGTCGGGGACACGCTGGCAACCGCGATATCGCCGGTGGGATTGCCGGCCTTGGAACCGTATTGCGGCCCTGGCTTATCGGGTCCGGAGCCGGTGGCGAAGGCCACCTGGGTGTTGGCGCAGATCGGCTCGCCCTGCAACGCCCGGGTCACGCGGCAGTCTTTGCCGGTCGAGGCCGACAGAACGTGATCCGTCGAACTCTTGCCGGTGGTCACCCAGGAAATCCCATCCAACGCCAAGGTGGCAACCGTCAACGCCACCGGAGCGGCGCAGCCATTGAGGGCCAGCAAGAGGCCCAATGGGACAAGCTTTCTCATGGGACAAGCTTACGCCCATAAGGCAAAATTTGTGTTAACGGACAGGGTTTAATTGGATTTATTGGCTATTTGACAAGGGGGTTAATCACGATTGTTAAGCCCCTATTGCCGCTTGCCACGCCAACGGCACGGATATTGGGGCTTCGCCTCAATCCGAAACCGGGAAGCCTCAGGCGCGGCGGTGGGCCTGGATATGGGGCACCAGCGAGCGGTCGCCGAGCCGTTTCACCATGGCGTCCTCGCTTGCGGCGCAGATCTCGCAAAGCTCCAGGAACAGCCGCCCGCACACGGTCTCGCCCCACAGCCAGTCGGCGAGAATCACGTCGGAACTGGCCCCGGGCCGGGCCATTGCGGCCTCGAAATAATAGGCCTTGAGATCATCGGTCGCCCATTTCAGCAGCTGGCCAACGCCGATGCCGGGCCGGGGTGATGGCGTGTTCTGATCTTTGATGAAATCGGCCATAAAGCGGGCGATGTCGGCGGGCTCGAGCCCGGAAATGCCGTAGGTGGTCCGCCCCCGGGCCGAAACCGCCATGTCGTACCAGGGCCGCAAGAGTTCGATCTCCTGCGCCAGGGCTTTAAAGCGGCCCTCATCGTCGTCCAAGTCCTGCTCCCCCACCGCCAGATTGACCGGGCAGGACCAGCCTTCCAGGTCCGCGGGCGGGCCCGGCGGCGGGTCGGGAAAATCGGCCAGAACCGGCCCCTCGGGCGCTTCGAACAGGGCCAGGAGCGCCTCCAGCACCCGGCGCTGGAATACGGGTTCATTGGGGGCGCCGAACGGGCGGCCGAGCTCGAAATCGACCGCCAGCGCCCGGGGCGGCTTGATATGTTCGGTTTGGCGGCGGACCAGGCTGATGCCCGCGGTCGGCAGCCCGGCGCGTTCAAGGTAATGGCTGAGCCCGCCCACGGCGCGCGTGCATTGCGGTCAGACCGGACTGAATATCACCCCATCGACCTTGTCGGCCTTCAGCAAACCGGCGACATCGGCGGCCGCCGCCGCCATCAGCTCGGGATGGGTGGCGCCCATGAAGGCATAGTGGAAATCGGCGATCTCCCCGATGACGCCGTCGTCACGGCATTCGCGCAGGCGGTCGATGGGAAAGACGGTGTTGATATCCAACTGGAAGCCCGAGCGGTCGAAGTTGGTGGAGCCGTGGCTCATCACCAGATCGGCGCTTTCGGTATCGCCGGGGATAACCCGGTATTCGCCGCTGCCGGCCCCGAACGGCCGGTCGTCTCGCTTGTGCAGCCCGGCGGTGGTGATGATCGCAATGCGGCGCGACGCCAATGCCGGGCCCGTCGCCCACGGGGCCTCGCCGAAGTCCGGCAACTCCTGGCCGAGCATGCGCTTCTGTTGGGCCTCGGGCAGTTCTCGGACAAAGACCATGGTTACCCTTTCAAAAAATCGCCGGCTTCAAGATATCGCCGGCGGCGGGACTTTGGGTCGAACCATCGGCGCCGTCAAGGCCCCGATGCGGTGGCGGTTTCCCCGTGACGGCGCGCCGCGCGGCCCGATAGCAACACCACCGCCATGCACAGCACCATGAAGATCGCCGATGAATAGAAGATCCACACCGACTGGCCGATATCGATCAGCGCCCCATAGATCACCGGCGCGATGCCGCCGCCGATGGACTGGCCGGAAAACACGAAGCCGAACACCTTGCCCATGGAACCTTCGGGGCTGACATTGCGGATCATCATGTCCCGCGCCGGGCGGATGACGCCGCTGATGAGACCGGCGAAGCTGAAGGCGAAGACCAGCACGGCGTATTGCAGATTGACCTCGCCGACGACAAGGACGATCACGGCGGAGGCGAGCAGACCACAGGCGGCGATGAGGTCATGGCGCTTGGTCTTGTCGGCGAAGAACCCCCCGACCAGAACGCCGAAGGCGCTGGCGAACAGGAAGCCGGTCAGCGCGCCACCGGCGGCAGTGACCGGGGTGTTGTGCAGCGTCACCAGCCCGGCGACGGCGAAGCTTTTGAGACCGCCATTGGCCAGCGACGACATGGCGAAGAACATGAACAGGAACACGATCGGCGGCGATTTCAGGATTTGGACGATGAGCTGCCAGGTGGTCTGCGTCGGCCCTTCACCGCCGGCGGCGGGCTTTTCGTTCGTGCGCTTTTGGGATTCGGCCCGGGCGATATTGCCGTCAATGATATTCCACTGTGCGATGAAGCCAACCAGCACCACCAACCCGGCAATGCCTGAGACCATGAAGGCCATGCGCCACCCCCAGACCGGGGCAATGGAAAGAACGACCAAAGGCGCGATCGCCGTGCCCAAATGGCCCGAGAAGGTGTGCACGCTGAACGAACGGCCCATATAGCCGCTATCCATGGTGCTGTTCATGATGGTGTAGTCGGCGGGGTGGAACACGCTGTTGCCGATTCCGACCACCACCACCAGGGCGGCCAGCATCCAATAGGCATCGGCGAGCCCGATCAAACCCATTCCGGCGGTGCACATGAAAAGACCGAAGAACAGCATCAGCTTGGCGCCGAAGCGGTCGACCAGGATCCCGGCCGGAAGTTGCAACACCCCGGCGGTGACGTGCTTAAGGGTGAGGAGAAAGCCGAGGGCGGTATAGCTGATGCCGAGATTATCGTGCAGGAAGGGAAACAGCGGCGGCAGGACCATCGAGTAATAATGGCTCATGAAATGGCCGGAACTCACCAGGCCTAGGACCTTGACCTGCGGCCGAACCATACCCGTCGAAATTGTCATTCAGGTCTCACCCGAATTTGCCTCGATTTTCCATGTTGTTATAGCACCCAAGGCGCGGCGATACAGCGCCATGGCGGGGAATTTGGCGGATTTATGGGAATTTTGGCATCGG
>JAZFWG010000330.1:0-4063 GCA_036448135.1 Alphaproteobacteria bacterium | reverse complement strand
GGAGAATGGCCACTCTACTGGATGCACCGCATGGATGACGACCACAAGTTCACCGACCATGCCATCTTCAAAGAGCACGGCATGGGCTCGATCGAGCATTATCCGTCCTACTACATGCGGAAGAACTGCTGGTACTCAGTTGAATCCGATGAAGGCGACATGACCCGGATCGTCGAGGAACTGGGCGTGGATCGTCTGCTGTTCGCGTCCGATTATCCGCATTTCGATAGCGAATACCCCAACACGGTGCCGGATTTGATGCAACGCAATGACATTACCCCCAAGGACAAGGAAATGATCTTTTCCAAGAATGCCGAGGTACTTTTGAATTTGTAGAAAAGTCATTTTCGAAATATCTGGCGGGCCCCCTTGTGGGGCCCGCTTCGATCTCGGGTATGGAAAATGATTCCTTTCGATGCACCTCCACCGTTTACATTTTCACCTCCCGGCTTTTTCCATCAACCGGACTTCGAGCCCGAGGAGCGGCGCCGTGGCCCCGGTGGCGCACCAGAGCCGGTCCCAGTTGTGGTCTCGGGCGATGGGGACGAGATGGCGGGCCGCGGTCTAGAAGCCGAGCGTTTCATCCTTGATGCGTTCATGGACCCGCATGGACGTGCACCAGTAGGCACGTAGGGAAGCCAGCCGCCTACCGATCGCCTTGGCGCCCTCCGTTTTGGCTCTGGCAGGTTCGCGGCGCTCATTGTCCGGCCGATAGGATCTGGTCCATCACCCGGGCCGCCATGGCCTGTCCCGCGCCTTCGCCCATCAGCCCCTTGAGGTGGTGGCGTGACCGGCGCCAGTCCTGAAGCGCGAAGCGGGCATCGGCGAGATTGGCGCGGTACATTATGATATTGCCCTTGGCCCGCCAGCGCTTGCCACTTCGGCAATATTGTAGGATGGCCGCTCGCGCCGCATTGACGTTGGCGATCTCGCGGATGATTTCGGCGGTGATTGCGGAGCCGAATTTTAGGGCGTCGAGTTCGGCGGCGGGGATGGGCCCGTCATGGCGCATCTCCAATTCTGAAAGGCTGCGATGGGTGCGCCGAAGGTAACACATAGGCCAAACTCCCAAGGGAAACACGGCCATTATAATACGGTATTTATACCACAGGAAGAGAATAAAGGGTAGTTATACCAAAAACTATTTTTCAGAGATTGTGGATGACCCGCACCACCTGACCCACCACGGTGATGGTGTTTTTAGGAAAAATGATTTGATGGTCTTCGGTGCTGTCGGGCTCGAAGCGGTCGGGATTGGAACGGTAGCGTTTGAAGGTGGCGTCACCACCATTCTTGACCACGTAATATTTCCCCGAAATCAGATCGCTGAGGCTGTAATCGACCAGGATGGTCGAGCCGTCCGGCGCCACCCGGTTCATGCTGCTGCCGCGGACGATGAGGGCGATCAGGGTGGAGCTGGTGCTCGGGACTTGAATCTCATTATCACTGTCTCCGGGCTCGTACGGGTCCGAGGCTTCTGAAAAACTGCCTGCTTCAACCCAGCTCACCACGGGCACAGCGGTCATGGGGTACGATCTATTGCTTAAATTGCCCTGACCCAACAGTTCTTCGATGGACCAGTTCAATGCCTCCGCGATGGCGCATAGGGTCTTGCCCCGGGGGCTTACCGAGCGCCCGCGGATAACATTGCGGATGGTGTCTTCCTTCAGGCCAGCCCTGACGGCCGCACTGCGCGGATTGAGACCGAGTTTATCGAGTCGTTCTTTGATGCGTCGGGCTAGGGGCGTCATGACCATGATCTGCCTTCTCCGGTTGCGGCTGTTATAGATATTCTACCCCATTATGCCAGCCGGTAACAATACCTTGCAATACTGGTAATTATACCGTATATATCCTCCATGGGTCCGAAACAAGACAGCAGTCATGGGGGTGCGCCGCGGTGATCCTTGCCCGCCATCCCATGATCAAACCTGTCCGCCGGCTCAGGCGCTGGGCCGACCAGGACGGCGAGTTGGTGGCCTTGTGGGCCGAACACGACGCCATGGACGAATTGCTGCCAGTCCATGAAATCGGCCGCAGGCTTAAGCGCACCGAAAGCGCCGTCTTCACCCGGGCGAAGATGCATGGCCTCAGCCTAGACGGGCGCGCGCCAACACCACGGCGCGCCAACGGAGCGGCCCTGCGGGTCAAGCTCAAATGCCTGTGCTGTGGCAAGCCATTCTTGAGTGAGAACAGGAAAACCAACCGCATCTGCGAGGGCTGTAAGGAAACTGGGGCCTGGGCCAGCGGCGGCGATTTCACCTTAGCGGAAACGCCGTGATGGCGAAGGCGTCTCGGCGGCGGATCGGCGTACCCGAAAGGGGCAGGGAAAGGGGTGGGAACACAACACCGGCGCTGGGCGCTTCAAGGCTAGTAGCAGCTTTGCGCACGGTGCCGGCCGGCCCCGGAACAACGGCGGCCATGTGATGGCACGCCGCCCCGCCAAGGCCCGCAAGGCGCGTGTTGTCAAGAAACGCCAAGCCAACAAGACACGCCCGGCCGAGCCCATCGACACCGGCACCCCCGAGCGCGCCCAGCATGGCGAAGGCATCATCTTCGAAGAGTTCGATCCCAAACGCCTGGGGCTGCGCGCCGAATGCACCCCTGGCCGGCGTGGCCGCAGGCTCGGCGCCGTCCATGCCCGGGCGCTCACCCATCTGGAGCGGCTAGAGCGCAACGGCACCATCACCTCCGACCATCTCGACGTGGCGAATTTGTTCTACGACCGCTTTACCGCTGCCGGCATGGAGGGCTATGCCAGCATCAACATGTTCAAGTCCGGCGGTTTTGGCTCCAAGGGCCGGGCCCAGCCCCCCACCATCGCGGACCGGGTGCTCGACCACCGCAAGGCGGTCCGGCGCATGATTTTCGGCGTGCTGAGCCCGCTGCAGGGCTCGGTCGTCTGGGACGTGTGCGGGCGCGAGATGACCATCTCCCAATGGCACCGGGACCGCGCCTTTGCCGGCCTCAACATCAACCGCGGCACCGCCGCCGGCCTCCTCCTCGGCGCCCTTGACCTCATGTGCGCCAACCGCGACGTGCTGCGGGTGTAGGGGGGCATACCACCGCTTTTCCCTGACGCCGATCCGGCTTATGCTTGGGCGTTAAGACAATAAATTCGCGCCAGGGGCAATCGCGGCCCAGGGCGCATCGAAGAAAAGGGGAGGGGCTTATGGCCGACCGCGAATTTCCCAGTGATTGTTATGAGGACTCCGGCTGCCGGTTGCCCTTGCCCAAGCGCGACGAGCTTTCGCCCGCGGCGCAGAAGGCCTACGACCACCATGTCGAGCCCGGCGGCGGGTCCATCGCCGGGCTCTGGGGCCCCGGCGGCATCAAGCTCCACAGCCCCCATGTATCGGAATACACCCGTGAAATCGGCCGTTATCTCCGCCACCAGGCCGGCTACAGCGCGCCGATCCGCGAACTCGCCATCCTGGTCACGGCCCGGGAGATGGACAGCCAGTTCGAATGGGCCGCCCACGAGCCCGAGGCCCTGAAGGAGGGGCTAGACGCCGCCGTCATTGATATCGTCAAGCACCGCAAGCCCGCCGACGGCTTGGCCGAGACCGAACGCACCGTCATCGAATTCGGCCGCCAGCTGTTCGGCGAGCGCCGGGTGGCGCCGGAGCTGTTCGCCCGGGCGCTCGAGATCTTCGGCCAAGGCACGCTGGTGGATCTGGTGTGCCTGATGGCCAATTACTCCGGCACCGCGTCACTGCTGGCGGCGTTCGACATGCAGCTGCCGCCGGGCAAGGAGCCGCTGTTGCCGATCCCATGACCGGGGGGCTGAAAATGTAAAATACCCCCAAGCGGCGATACCAATCCGCGATCAAAACAGGGAGGCCCCGGCAAAATGACCTTACAGGTTCGCCGTGTCGTCACGGCCCATGACTCCGATGGCAAGGCCGTCATCAAGAGCGATGAACTCGCCACCAATATGATTTCAAACCGATCGGGTCACCAGAGCCTGGTGGTCTGGACCACGAACGCGACACCGGCCGACAATTCCGGGTACGAAGATGGCTCCAATTGGGAAGTCACGACCCCACCGATTGCCAATGGA
>JAZFWG010000329.1:0-3104 GCA_036448135.1 Alphaproteobacteria bacterium | reverse complement strand
CGGACGTGCCGAAGGCCCCATCGCCATGGAAGTCGACCCCACCGGCGCCAGCGCTTCGGCAATTGGAGAGGCGGCTAACTGAATTGGCCTCATCGTCACAATACGTTTGTCAGACTTGCGGCGCCGTTCACGGCAAATGGATGGGCCGCTGCGACGGCTGCGGCGCCTGGAATACCGTGGTCGAGGAAGCATCATCCGCGGCGGCGCCCAAATCCCTGAAATCACGGCGCAAGTCGGCCGGAAAGCTTGATCTGCAGCTGCTATCGAGCCACGCCGAAGCGGCGCCGCGCTTCAAGACAGGGCTTGCGGAGTTCGACCGCGTCTGTGGCGGCGGCCTGGTCAATGGCTCGACCCTGTTGGTGGCGGGCGATCCCGGCATCGGCAAATCGACCCTGCTGCTGCAAGTCGCCGCCGCCCTTGCCACCGGTGACGGGGATGGCGCCAAGGAAAGCGATACTAACGGCTGCGTCTATATTTCGGGCGAGGAGGCCTTGGACCAGGTGCGCATGCGCGCGGTGCGTCTCGGCCACGGCAAGGCGCCGGTCCTGCTGGCGTCGGCGACCAATATGCGCGACATCCTGGCAACCCTGGATGGCCAAGAAGATGTGCGCCTGGTGGTCATCGATTCGATCCAGACCATGTTCGTCGATATCCTCGAATCGGCGCCGGGCACCGTGTCCCAGGTCCGGGCCTCGGCCCAGGAACTCATCGGTCTCGCCAAGCGCCGCGGCATCACCGTGGCCATGGTCGGCCATGTCACCAAGGAAGGGTTGATCGCCGGACCCCGGGTGCTCGAACACATGGTCGACGCGGTGCTCTATTTCGAGGGCGAACGCGGCCATCAGTTCCGCATCCTGCGCGCGGTCAAGAACCGTTTCGGCCCCACCGATGAAATCGGGGTGTTCGAGATGACCGGCAGCGGCCTCGAGGAAGTCGCCAATCCCTCGGAGCTGTTCCTCGGCGAGCGCGATTTCGAGGCCAGCGGCGCCGCGGTGTTCGCCGGCATGGAAGGCACGCGCCCGGTTCTGGTGGAAATCCAGGCCCTTGTCGCGCCCTCGTCCCTGGCGGCGCCCCGGCGCGCCGTGGTCGGGTGGGACAGCGCCAGGCTGGCCATGGTGATCGCGGTACTGGACGCGCGCTGCGGCCTTGCATTGGCGGGCCAGGATGTCTACCTCAATGTTGCCGGCGGGCTTAAGATATCCGAGCCCGCGGCCGATCTGGCGGTCACGGCGGCGCTGTTGTCGTCCCGCGCCGACGCCCCAAGCCCGCCCGGCACCGTGTTTTTTGGTGAGGTCGGGCTCTCCGGCGAGGTCCGCCCGGTCGGCCAAAGCGAGGCCCGCATCAAGGAAGCGGAAAAGCTTGGCTTCACCCGCGCCGTGGTCCCGGCCACACGTCAAGGGCCCGGACAGGGCCGCAAAACCCCCGGCAAAAGCGGGCTCGAGGTGATCGAGATCCGCCATCTCCGGGACTTGGTCGAAATGTTTCCTCCGGCGATGCAACCGCCACGCACCGTCGCCCGGTCACAGATCGCGGCGCCACCTGGTTAGATCATGGATGTACTGGGCTTCAATTTGACCGACATTGTCATCGTCTCGGTGATAGTTCTCTCCGGGATCTTCGCCTTCGCCCGCGGTCTGGTGAAGGAAATCCTGGCCATCCTGAGCTGGGTCGGCGCTGCCCTGGCCACATTTTACGGTTTCCAGCAGGCTTCGCTCTATGCCCGCAAATTCATCACCACCACCTATATCGCCGACATTACCGCGGGTGCTGTCCTGTTCGTGGTCACGCTGTTGATCCTGTCCCTCATCAGCCACTTCATATCGGACCGGATCCGGGGCGGCAGCCTCGGCACTATCGACCGCTCGCTCGGCTTCGTGTTCGGCGTCGCACGTGGTGGCGCGGTGATCATCGCGGCCTATCTTGCCCTGACCTGGGCGATGCCGCCCAAGGATCAGCCCGAATGGCTGCGCGAGGCCAAGACCATGCCCTTGATCAAACAGAGCGCCGATGTTCTCAAGACCATGGTGCCGAAAAAGGGGCTGGGCTTCGGCCCAGGCCTGAAACGCGACAGCGCCGACGGCCGGAGCCGAGAGGGATGACCGATCTCCACCGGGACAACAGGATTTAAACCAAGAGGCAGCCCGACGATGCTAGTGACCCACCCTTTCGACGACGATCACTTGCATGAAGAATGCGGCATTTTCGGCATCTTCAACCATGCCGATGCCGCCGCCCATACCGCGCTGGGCCTGCACGCATTGCAGCATCGCGGCCAGGAAGCGGCCGGCATGGTCACCTTTGACGGCACGCATTTCCATGACCATCGGGGACTTGGCCATGTCGCCGATAATTTCGGCGCCGATGCCGTGATTGCCCGCCTGCTTGGCACCTCGGCCATCGGCCATGTGCGCTATTCGACCACCGGCACCACGGTGGTGCGCAACATCCAGCCCCTGTTCGCCGATCTCGGGTCCGGCGGCTTCGCCATCGGCCACAACGGCAACCTCACCAACGCGGTGATGCTGCGCAAGGAGCTGGTGGAACGGGGCTGTCTGTTCCAAACCACCACCGATACCGAGGTCATCACCCATCTCATCGCCATCAGCCGCTACGGCGCCGTGGTCGAACGCATGATCGACGCCTTGCGACAGGTCGAAGGCGCCTACTCCCTGGTGGCGCTCACCAATGACGCCCTGATCGGTATCCGCGACAGCTTGGGGGTGCGGCCCTTGGTGCTGGGTCAGCTGGACGATTGCCACATCCTGGCGTCGGAGACCTGTGCCCTCGACATCATCGGCGCCGAATTCGTCCGCGATATCGAGCCCGGCGAGATGGTGGTGATTACCGCCGGCGGCATCGAAAGCCTGATGCCCTTCGCCAAGCAAAAGCGCCGGTTCTGCATCTTCGAATATATCTATTTTTCCCGGCCCGACAGCATGATCGAGGGCAAGAACGTCTATGAGATGCGCAAACGCATCGGCGCCGAACTGGCCCGGGAAAACCACGTCGACGCCGACGTCATCATCCCGGTGCCCGATTCCGGCGTGCCCGCGGCAATCGGCTATGCCAACGAAGCCAAAATCGCGTTCGAGCTCGGCATCATC
>JAZFWG010000328.1:0-10013 GCA_036448135.1 Alphaproteobacteria bacterium | reverse complement strand
CGCTCTATCCAGCTGAGCTACGGGTGCGCGGTGCTGGCCTCACGCGGAAGCTAATGGAATGGCCGGCCCGGTGCAAGGGAGCCCATGGCCGCAGGCGCCGGGTTCCGCACCATGGCCGCGGGCCCCGCGTGGGCCGAGTTTAGGCCGATTGCTTGGTCTGGGGGTCTTTGCGGATGGCCAGGGTGAGATCGACGTCCCGAAGATGGGCGTCCTTGAGGATGGTGCGGGTCATTGTCGCGCCGTTGACATTGCAGGCGGTGAGATTGGCCTCGCTGAAATCGGCGCCGGTGAGATTGGCGCCGGTAAGGTTGGTGGGCCAGAACTTGCCGCTGGGTTTGCCGTCGGGGCCCTTGATGTCGGCGGGACCGAGATTGGTCTGTTTGAGCTTGGCGTCGGTGATGTTGGCCTTGGAAAGATTGGCGCCGGACAGATCGGCGAAACTGATATCGGCGCCGGTGAGCTTGGCGCCGGAGAGATCCGCCATGACGAGAAGGCTGTTGGACAGATTGGCGCCTGTGAGAATGGCGTTCTTCAGCGTCGCGCCCGAGAGATTGGCGCGTTGCAGATCCACATGGCTGAGATCCGTGTTCTCGAGATCGGCCCGCGCGCCCTGGGCGCCGCCGGTCTCGATCCATTCGTAATGGTCGTTGAGGATCTTCTGGATCGGCCTGGGCAGGCTGTCGGAATCGCGCAGGATCGAAGCGCCTTCGAGATTGGCGCTGCTGAGATCGGTATCCTCCAGCAAGGCGCCGGTCAGGTCCGCATTGGAAAAATTGACGTTCTCCAGGACGGCGCCTGAGAGGTCGGCGCCGATCAGCGTCGTGCCGGACAAATTGGCGCCGGAAAAGTTGGTCGAGGTCAAATTGCAGTTCGACAGATTGGACCCGGTAAGATCGACGCCCTGGAGATCGGCATGGCTCAGATTGGCACCGGAAAGGTCGCTCTGCACGATTACCGAATTGGAAAGCTGGGCGCCGGTGAGGTTCGCGCCGGCCATGTTGGCATGTTTGATATCGAGACTTCTGAGGTCGACCTTGACGACCCGGAGATCCCCCTTAACATCGGCCTTCATCAGGGCGCCGTCGCGCATATCGGCGCCGGCAAGGCACGCCCGGGTCAGATTTGCGCCCCGGAGCGTCACGCCGCGAAGATCGGCTTGGGTGAGGTTGGCCCGCTTGAGCACCGCGTCCTGAAGGTTGGCGGCGAACAAATCGGCTTCCTCGAGATCGGCATCGCTGAGGATGCAGGACTTGAGATTGGCACCGGCCAGCTTGGCTTTTTTGAGGTTGGCGCCGGCCAGGTTGAAGCCATAGAGGTCCTGGAGGGCAAGGTCGGCGCGCACACCCCCTTTTTGGCCTTTCACCCAGCGGTCGTGGAGCATCAGGACGGTGGCGAAATCGTCGGGGGTCACGTCATACCGGCTCGTTTGTTGTCCACAGGGGAAACCTTGGCCGGAGAACTATGACGGGCAACCATTTACGTTTTGTTAACGCATACCCTGGTTGTAAACTCCACCCCTTGCCGGCGGTCATGTCTCAAGGCAAATCATGCCATAACCCTTTATGAGTCCGGACCCTTGGGTCGGCCAAAGCTCGACCGGGCGCGCGTATCGGCGCCGGACGGCAGGGATTGCGCCGGGGCCTTGATCCAGGCGTCGATGTCACCCAGCACCTCATCTGCACCCAAATCGCGCAGCAGCATGTGGTGGCCCTTGGGGTAGAACCCGATGGTGGCATTATCATTGGCGCTTGATCTCAACTTTGCCACCATGTCGAGGACCGCGCGCCGGGGCACGATCTCGTCGCTTGCGCCATAAAGCACGAAGACCGGGCCCTTGAGTTTCGCCGCCGCCGCGTAGGCGGCACTCATCAGGTTGACGAGCCCATAGATGGCATCGACGCGGGTCTTCTTGATGACACGGCGGTCGCGGGAAAGGCGTCTCAGCATCTCGATATTGTCCGATGGCTTGATCCCGAGGCCCTGGCCGGTGAAGCGCAACCACGGCATGGTGTGGGACGCGATCCTGAGCGAGATGCGCGGGATCAGCCCCAGATGGCGCCATCCCCACACCGCCGGCGCCACCAAGATGGCGCCATGGGCTTCCGGCACTGCGTCCTCGGCCAGGGTCACCATGACCACGGCGCCGCCCATGCTGACGCCGACGAGATAAAGCGGCAGTCCGGGATGGCGCCGGGCCACGAGACCGGCGATGGCCTTGAGGTCATGGCGGAGTGCTGCCATGCCCGGCCACATGCCGCGATGGAGGCTTGTCCCGAAGCCGCGCTGGTCATAGGCATAGACGATTATGCCGCGTTTGGACCAGAATTCCGCCGCTTCGGTGAAGGCGTTGGAATAATCGTTGAAACCGTGGACCGCCACCACCACCGCCCGGGCCTTGCCCTGGGGCCGTGTCATGCGCATCTCGAGCTTGGTGCCGTCGGCGGCGACATAGGCGCCATCGGTTAGCATGGGCCGCGTCGGCGAAGAGCCCGGCGGCGCCAGCTTGGGGGCGCAGGCGCCGGCAAGGCTCAGGACCAGGACCAGCGCCAGGACCAGGGCAAAACCGGTTTTGGATCTCATGCCGGATCGGCTTCGGGGCCGGGGTCGGGGGCGCGGGTCAGTTCCAGGAAGATGTCTTCCAGGTTGCCTTGCTCGGTCGAAAGATCGGCGATGATCAGGCCCGCATTCTGCAACGCGGTGATGATCATCGAGACCTGGGTTTGGCTCGAACGGTAACGGATGGCAAGTCTGCGTGGCGGCATCAGCTCGACCTCGAAACCCATGAGCGCCTCGGGCACCGCATCGAGATTGTCGGCGAAGGTCACCACCAACTCCTTGCTGTCGACTTGGCGCAGCAGCGCTGAGGTGGAGTCGCAGGCGACGACCTTGCCATGGTTGATGATGGCGATGGTGTCGCACAGCTTCTCCGCCTCTTCCAGGTAATGGGTGGTGAGCAGGATGGTGGTGCCCTGGGCATTGAGCTCTTTCATATGGTCCCAAAGATGGCGGCGCAGTTCGATATCGACCCCGGCGGTGGGCTCGTCGAGGACCAGCACCGGCGGTTGATGCAGGATCGCCTTGGCGATCAGCAGCCTGCGCCGCATGCCGCCCGACAGCGTCCTGGTATAGGCCTCGGCCTGTTCGGTCAGGCCCACGGCCTCCAGCGCCTCCCAGGTGCGCCGCTCGGCTTTGGGCACGCCATACATACCGGCCTGGAGATCGAGGATCTCACGCGGGGTGAAATGGGGGTCGATATTGGGCTCCTGGGGCACCACGCCGATGGCGGCGCGGGCGCTGCGGCCATCCCGGTCGATGTCGTAATCCCAGATTCGCACCTCGCCCGAGGTCTTCATCACCGGGCCGGCGAGGATGTTGATCAGGGTCGATTTGCCGGCGCCGTTGGGCCCGAGCAGGCCGAAAAACGCACCCCGGGGGATGGTGAGGCTGACGTCGTTGAGCGCCACCTTGGGCGGCAGTTGGCGATCGCCGTGATAGGTCTTGCCGAGATCGGTGATTTCGACCGCATTGTCGGGAAGACCGGGAATGGCGCGCAAATGTGGCGCGGTGTCCTCGGCGGCGATGGCGCGCACGGCACGCCGTTCCGGCCCCCGGCGGACAGTCACTGCCGCACCCCGGTTGCCCGCGCGACAGCGCCAGTTGATTGTATGGTGGCAATCGCTATCATCCGCCCATTAATGTGGTCGAAACGGGTCCCGGGTCAAGCCGGCAACACCGCCCGAGCGGCCCGGACTTGGAAGCGTGCGCCATGGACAGCGATAAAACCATCACCGTCACCGAATCCCCTGTCGCCTGCGACGGTGGCGGCGCCCTCGGCCACCCCTTGGTCTATCTCAATCTGGGCGAGGCCGGCGAGAGCGAATGCCCCTATTGCGGCTTGCGGTTCAAACTCGAGGCCGGGGCCGGGACGGGGCATTGACCGCCGCCGCCAAGGGCAAATCCCGACGGCCCCACCTCATCTTGGTCGATGGTTCGGGCTATATCTTCCGCGCCTATTACGCCCTGCCACCGATGAACCGTTCCGACGGCACTCCGACCAACGCCGTGTTCGGGTTCTGCTCCATGCTGATGAAGCTGATGGAGGACATCGACGCGGATCATGTCGCCGTGATCTTCGATGCCGGGCGCAAGACCTTCCGCAACGACATCTATCCCGACTACAAGGCCAACCGTTCCGATCCCCCGGAAGACCTCATCCCCCAGTTCGACCTCATCCGCGAGGCCACCCGGGCCTTCAACCTGCCATGCGAGGACATGGCCGGCTTCGAGGCCGATGATCTCATCGCCACCTATGCCCGCGCCGCCGCCGCCGAGGGCGCCGAGGTCACCATTATGACGTCGGACAAGGACCTGATGCAGCTGGTCGATGGCGATATCACCATGATCGACCCCATCCGCAACCGGCCCATCGGCGCCGATGAGGTGCGCGAGAAGTTCGGCGTCGGCCCCGACAAGGTGGTCGATGTCCAGGCGCTGGCCGGCGATTCCACCGACAATGTGCCCGGCGTGCCCGGCATCGGCGTCAAGACCGCGGCCGAACTCATCAACCACTATGGCGATCTCGATACCCTGCTGGCCAGGGCCGGGGAGATCAAGCAGCCCAAGCGGCGCCAGAACCTGATCGAATTCGCCGACCAGGCGCGCCTGTCGCGCGAGTTGGTGCGGCTCAAGGACGACGTGCCGGTGACGGGCACGCTGGAAAGCTTCGCGGTGCACAAGCCCGACCCCGAAACCCTGTTGGGGTTCCTCCGCGCCCAGGGATTCAAACGCTTGGTCGCCCGGGTCGAAAGCGATTACGCCGCAGACGGAATCGCCGTTGCCGGTGAAGGTGACAAGATTGGCGCCGGCGCCGGCACCGTGATCAAGGCCGAGATCGCGCCCGAGACCGTTTCCTATGTCGCGGTCCAGGACGAAGATGCGCTCAAGCACTGGATCGCCCGCGCCACTGAGGCCGGCGTCATCGCCGTCGATACCGAAACCACATCCCTGGACGCCATGCGTGCCGAGTTGGTCGGCGTGTCGCTATCGCTCACGGCGGGCGAGGCCTGCTACATCCCCCTGGCCCACCGCACGCCCAAGGGGCAAGGCAGCCTCGATCTCGGCGGCGGTGACGGCGACGGCAAGGCCAATGGCGAGGACACCGCGCCGGAACAGATCCCCCGTGACCGCGCGCTGAAATTGTTGGCGCCGCTGTTGGCCGACCCGGCGGTCCTCAAGATCGGCCACAACATCAAATACGACATGCTGGTGTTGGCCAAATATGGCATCGAGGTGGCGCCGGTGGACGACACCATGGTGCTGTCCTATGTGCTGGAAGGTGGGCTCCACGGCCACGGCATGGACGAGTTGGCCCAACTCCATCTCGGCCACGACACCATCAAATTCAAGGACGTCGCCGGCACCGGCAAGAACCAGGTGACCTTCGATGAGGTGCCGCTTGCCGCCGCCGTCGATTACGCCGCCGAGGACGCCGACATCACCGGGCGCCTTGAGCGCGTGCTCAAGCCCAGGCTTGCCGCCGAACATATGACCACCGTCTATGAGACCATCGAACGGCCGCTGATCCCGGTGCTGGCGGCGATGGAGCTTACCGGCATCAAGCTCGACCGCGGTGTGCTCGCCGGGCTCAGCGAGGATTTCACCAAGCGCCTCGCCGTGCTCGGGGACGAAATCCACCGCCTCGCCGGGCGCGACTTCAACATCGCGTCGCCCAAGCAGCTGGGCGAGGTGTTGTTCGAGGATATGGGCCTTCCCGGCGGCAAGAAAAGCAAGAAAACCGGGGCCTACGCCACCGGCGCCGACATCCTCGACGACTTGGCCGCCCAGGGCTTCGATCTGCCGGGGCGAGTCCTCGATTGGCGTCAGATCGCCAAGCTCAAAAGTACCTATTCCGACGCTCTGGTGGGCCAGATCAACCCCGAGACCGGGCGCGTGCATACCTCCTACGCCCAGGCCGTGGCCTCGACCGGGCGGCTGAGCTCGACCGATCCCAATCTCCAGAACATCCCGGTGCGCACCGAGGAGGGCCGCAACATCCGCCGCGCTTTCATCGCCGAGGACGGTTTCAAACTGATCTCCGCCGATTACTCGCAGATCGAGCTTCGCCTGCTGGCCCATGTCGCCGGCATCGAGGTGCTGGCCGACGCCTTCCGCGGCGGCGCCGACATCCACGCGCTGACTGCGTCCCAGGTCTTCGGCATGGCGCTCGATGACATCGATAGCGACTTGCGGCGCAAGGCCAAGGCGATCAATTTCGGCATCATCTACGGCATCAGCCCGTTCGGCCTGGCGCGCCAACTCGGCATTCCCCAAGCGGAAGCGGCGGACTACATCAAGGCCTATTTCCAACGCTATCCCGGCATCCAGGATTACATGGAAGAGGCCAAGGCATTTTGCCGCGACCACGGCTATGTCCAGACCATCTTCGGGCGCAAATGCCATCTGCCCGGTATCAAGGACAAGAACCCGGCCCGGCGCAACTTCTCGGAACGCGCCGCCATCAACGCGCCGTTGCAAGGCGCCGCCGCCGATATCATCAAGCGCGCCATGATCCGCATGCCCGCCGCCTTGGAGGCGGCCAAGCTCGGCGCGCGCATGCTGCTTCAGGTCCATGACGAGCTGATCTTCGAGGTGCCTTCGGGTGAGACCGCGAAGACCGTCGAGGTCGTCACCCGCGTCATGGCGGACGCCGCCCTGCCGGCGCTGGAGCTCACGGTGCCGATCGAGGTCGAGGCCGGCGTCGGCGACAACTGGGCCGAGATCCACTAAAGACCGGGCGCGCCCAGGCGGAACGCACCGGAATCTGACGCCATACCCCACTCGCAAGGCGCCATGGGCGCGGCCCCCAAATCCGCCTTTTACGCCATCGCCAGTGCTGGTATAGTCACGCCGCCCGGCCCGGTACGTTACGGCCCCGGGCCGTTTTTTGGTGTTGAATTCCCACCCGTTAATAAAATATCGTGGGGGTCCCCCAGGGGAATGCAACGCCTTTCTCAAATGATTTGAGTGTATTGACCGGTCGAGTGTAGAAGGTTTGGGAGAGGCGGATGGCCACGTCAAGCGTCGTACATGGCGACGGTATGGACAGAACCAACAATGCGCAACTGCTGGCTTGGGTCGATGAAATCGCGGCCCTGACCAAGCCAGACCGCGTCTATTGGTGCGACGGCTCGGATGCCGAATACGACCGTCTGTGCCAGGACATGGTCGATGCCGGTACCCTGTTGCGGCTCAATGAGGACTTACGGCCGGGAAGCTTCCTGGCGCGGTCCGATCCCGACGACGTCGCCCGCGTCGAATCCCGCACCTATATCTGTTCCGAAACCGAGGACGATGCCGGGCCGACCAACAATTGGGTCGCGCCCGAAGAGATGAAGGCCAAGCTTCAGGGCATGTTCGATGGCTGCATGCGCGGCCGCACCTTGTATGTGATCCCCTTCTCCATGGGGCCCTTGGGCTCGCACATCGCCCATATCGGCGTCCAGATCACCGATTCGCCCTATGTGGTCGTCAGCATGAAGGTGATGACGCGCATGGGCCAGCAGGTCTTGGCCGTGCTCGGCGACGACGGCCGTTTCGTGCCGTGCCTGCATTCGGTGGGCCGCCCGCTCGAGCCCGGCGAGGCCGACGTGCCTTGGCCGTGCGATCCCGAAAATACCCATATCGTCCATTTCCCTAAGGAACGGTCGATCTGGTCCTATGGCTCAGGCTATGGCGGCAACGCGTTGCTGGGCAAGAAGTGCTTCGCTTTGCGTATTGCCTCGGCCATGGCCCGTGACGAGGGCTGGCTGGCCGAACATATGCTGATCTTAGGCCTCGAATCACCCGAGGGCGAGAAGACCTATGTCGCCGCCGCCTTCCCCAGCGCCTGCGGCAAGACCAACCTGGCCATGATCGTGCCGCCCAAGGGCTTCGAGGGCTGGAAGGCCTGGACCGTCGGCGACGACATCGCCTGGATCAAGCCGGGCAAGGATGGCCGGCTCTACGCCATCAATCCCGAGGCCGGCTATTTCGGCGTGGCGCCGGGAACCTCGCTGGAGTCCAACCCCACGGCCATGGCGACGGTGGCGCGGAATTCCATCTTCACCAATGTCGCCTTGACCGATGACGGCGACGTGTGGTGGGAGGGCATCGACGGCACGCCGCCGGACCATCTGATCGATTGGCAGGGCCGTGACTGGACCCCGGAAAGCGAGACTCCGGCGGCCCATCCCAATTCCCGCTTCACCGCGCCGACCACCCAGTGCCCGAGCGCGGACCCGGCCTGGGACGACCCCGCCGGCGTGCCCATCAGCGCCTTCATCTTCGGCGGGCGGCTGAGCCACACCTTTCCCCTGGTGTTCGAGGCCCGTGACTGGACCCACGGCGTCTATCTCGCCGCGACCATGGGCTCGGAGGCCACCGCCGCCGCGGTGGGCCAAGCCGCGATCCGCCGCGATCCCATGGCGATGCTGCCGTTCTGCGGCTACAACATGGCCGATTACTGGGCCCATTGGCTCGACATCGGCGCCAAGCTCGACAACCCGCCCAAGATCTTCCGGGTCAATTGGTTCCGCAAGGATGCCAACGGCAAGTTCATCTGGCCCGGCTTCGGCGAGAACATGCGGGTGCTGAAATGGATCACCGACCGCGTCCATGGCAAGGGCGGCGGCACCGACGGCCCCTTCGGGCGCATGCCCGGCCACAATGACCTGACCTGGCAGGGCTTGGAATACGACCCGGACAGCTTCCGCGAACTCATGACCATCGACCCGGATGCGGCGCTGGCCGAGGCCCTGGACCAGAAGGAACTGTTCGCGCGCTTCGGTGACCACTTGCCGCCGGAGATGGAAGCCGAGCGTCAAAAACTGATCGAACGGCTAAAAGCTTAAGGCGGTTAGCCGAGCTTGCGGTAGAGGTAGCCGGCGCTCGCGCCCAGCACGGCCCAGAACAGTAATGACGTCGTCAAGGACGCCATGACGAATTGGGCGGCGAGTTCCGCCGGCACCAAGGACGCGCCGTGGGAGGGATGGGGCGCGCCGATGACGTGGGGCGCAATGATGATGGCGGTGCCCAATGCCTTGGCCCAACTCGGCCGGGTAAAGACGATCAAGCCGAGACCGCCGCCGCTGGCCAGCACCGTCGCAAGCCACCACATTTGACGGGCGCCAAGCTCGGCCGCGTTCATGCCCGGCAGTTCCGGCGCCAAACCCAGCGCCGGCGCCAGATTGAACATGAAAAATCCGCCAAGGCCCCACATCACGCCTTTGGACAAGTCCACTTCCCGGCGCGAAAGCACGAACCCCGCCACCAGCAACAAACCAAAGCCGACGCCGATCAGGATGTTTGCGGTGAAGCTGTAGAATTGGCGCTCCAACCCGTCGGCGGGCTGCCAAGCTTCATCGGCCTTTTGGGCCTTGGCCCCAGCATTTTTGGCTTTGGCCAAACTGATGGTTTTGCCGCCCTTGGCCGCCTTGGCGGCAGCCAGTTGCTCATAACTCTCGGCCGCCAAGATCAAGGGGGTGACCTTGACCATCTGCACCACCGACACCAACAGACCGGCGCAGATACCGGCGACAATTCCAGTGATCAGAACCGATCGGAACATGGACCTAATGACCCAACATTAATGACAGGGGAAGGAAAAACCGTGCCGGGAATCGTGGGCGGCATTGTGCAGAAGGTTCGGTTGCGCCAGGCCGGAGCCGAACACAATGAACAGACCAAGCAAAGTGGCGAAGATCGCCGCGCCCACGCGGCCGGTGTCAAGTTCTTCGATCACGCTGGCGGTGGCGGATAACGCTCTGGTGCCTGAAACCTGATCGTTGGTGTTTTTCATCGTCATTCCTCGTTGCCCCGCGGGTCGCAAAACGATTGTGTCACCGCCACGGGAGCTTCGTCAACAGAATGCGGTGAGGTTGGAAGGTTTTGGCGCGGTGGCGTCCGGCATCTGGGTTTAAAGAATTCCCGCGGCGACGGCGAAGCGGAAACTGATCGTGGTGCCCAGGATCACGGTG
>JAZFWG010000327.1:0-4862 GCA_036448135.1 Alphaproteobacteria bacterium | reverse complement strand
ATCCTCACCCCTTCGCTTCCCATCACGCCCGAACTGTTCTGGATGAAGGCGTCGCAAAAAACCGATGTCGGCCGGGTCATTCACGCCAATTCCATCACCTTGACCCCGGGCACGGTCTCGGTTGAGGTCGAAGGCGACAGCATTCTCGTCCATTCCATCACCGCTGAGATGGCGGATGGCACCAGAAGCGGCGAAATGGACCGTTACGTCACCCGGGTCGAGGGGGGCTGAGCGTGTTCACCGCCGCAGCCATTGCCATTCTCGCCACCATGCTGATGACGCTGGCGCGCCTGTTCGCCGGCCCCAGCCTTTATGACCGGGTGCTGGCGGTCAATTCCTTCGGCACCAAGACGGTGCTGTTGATCGGGGTCATGGGGTTCCTGACCGAGCGCCCCGAATTCTTGGATATCGCGCTTCTCTATGCCCTGATCAATTTCGTCTCCACCATCGCCATCCTCAAATTCTTCCGCTACCGCGCCCTTGGCGATGCCGTGGACCGTGGACGGAGTGCCGAGTAATGATGATCTACGATATTCTGGGCTGGATTTTACTCCTCGGCGGCGGTTTTTTTCTCATCGTCGGCGGAATCGGCCTGTTGCGCCTTCCCGATTTCTACACCCGGCTTCACGCCGCAGGCATCACCGATACCCTGGGCGCCGGGTTGCTCCTGCTCGGGCTGATGGTCCAGGCCGGTCCCACATTGGTCACCATCAAACTCATCCTCATCGGCGTCTTTTTGTTGTTCACCAGTCCGACCGCGACCCACGCAGTCGCCAACGCCGCCTTTGTCGCCGGTCTCAAGCCGCGCCTGGCCAAAGCCTTCCTTGACCGAGGTGATGACCAGCAGGGGGATCAGTCATCGAAAACCTGATCGACATCGTCCTGCTCACCTTCCTCGGCATCACCGCCTTCGCCATCGTGCGGCTGCGCAACCTGTTCGCCGTGGTCATGCTGACCGGCGTGTTCTCGCTGTTGTCGGCGGGGCTGCTGGTCAATCTCGACGCCGTCGACGTTGCCTTCACCGAGGCCGCCGTGGGCGCCGGGATATCCACGGTGTTGATGCTGGCCACCCTGGCCCTGACGGCGCGGCGCGAAAAGATTCCGGCTCACACCCCGATCCTGCCCTTGATCGTGGTGCTGATCGCCGGCGCGGCGTTGATCTACGGCACCTTGGACATGCCGCGGTTCGGTGATCCCAAGGCGCCGATCCACGGCCATGTGGCGCCCAAATATATCGAGGGATCACGCACCGAGATTGGCATCCCCAACATCGTGACCTCGGTGCTGGCGAGCTACCGCGGCTTCGACACCCTGGGCGAGGTCACGGTGATCTTCACCGCCGGCATCGGCGTGCTGTTGTTGTTGGGCGGCGGGTTGGCCGCGGGCACCCGGCGCCGGGATTCATCCGACGGGCACACGCCTGGAGGAAATCCGCCGAGTGGAGATGCACCGTGAGACATCATCTCGTGCTCCGCGTCGTCACCAAAATGTTGATTTCGCCGATCCTGCTGTTCGCCCTTTACGTCCAGTTCCATGGGGATTATGGCCCCGGCGGTGGCTTTCAGGCCGGCGTCATCTTCGCCGCCGCCTTCATCCTCTATGCCCTGGTGTTCAGCCTCGAGACCGCGCGCAAGGTGGCGCCCGACGGCGTGGTTCGTGCCCTGATGGCGACCGGCGTGCTGCTCTACGCCTCGGTCGGGATCGCCGGGCTTTTGCTTGGCGGCAACTACCTCGACTATTCGGTCCTTGCCCATGATTCCAAGCAAGGCCAGCATCTCGGCATCCTCATCATCGAATTCGGCGTCGGGGTCACGGTGGCGGCAGTGATGATCACCGTGTTCTTCACCTTCGCCGGGCGCAATCCCCCCATCAGTGACGAAGAGTGGTAATGACCTTCGACGACGTGCTAGGCCATTACAATTACTGGATCGTCATCGTCTTGATGATGGTGGGGCTCTATATCGTGGTGTCCCGCGGCAATCTGGTTAAGAAGATCGTCGGCCTCAACATCTTCCAGATTTCGGTGTTCCTGCTCTATATCAGCATGGGCAAGATCGCCGGCGGCACGGCGCCGATCCTGACCGGGCGGGCGGAGGTGTTCTCCAACCCCCTGCCCCATGTCCTCATCCTCACCGCCATCGTCGTCGGCGTTGCCACCACGGCGCTGGGTCTCGCCCTGGTGGTCCGCATCCGCGAAGCCTACGGCACCATAGAGGAAGACGAGATCCAGCAAGCCGATGACGAGGACGAATTCGGGGAAACCGGCTCGCCATGATCGCCGCGCACCTTCCCGCCCTGCAAGTCGTCGTGCCTTTGGTCGCGGCACCGCTTTGCGTGTTCCTGCGCCATGGCAATCTCGCCTGGGGCTTGGCGCTCATCGTCAGCTGGACGGCGGCGGCGATCGCCATCGCCCTGCTGGCGGCGGTTATCAGCGGCGGCGTTATCAGCTATGAGCTCGGTGGTTGGGCGCCGCCCTGGGGCATCGAATACCGCATCGACGCGCTGAACGCCTTCGTGTTGCTCATCGTGTCGGGCATCAGCGCCCTGGTCCTGCCCTATGCCCGGCGCAGCATCGCCTCCGAGATCGACCCCGAGAACCACGCGCTGTTCTATAGCTGTTATCTGTTGTGCCTCACCGGGCTGTTGGGTGTCACCATCACCGGCGATGCCTTCAACCTGTTCGTGTTCCTGGAGATCTCGTCGCTTTCGACCTACATCCTGGTCGGCATGGGGGCGAAGCGCGACCGCCGCGCGCTGACCGCCGCCTACACCTATCTGGTGATGGGGACCATCGGCGCCACATTCTTCGTCATCGGTGTCGGGCTTCTGTACATGATGACCGGGACCCTGAACATGGCCGACATCGCGTCGCGCATCGGCGACATCAGCGCCAACCGCACGGTCCATGTCGCCTTCGCCTTCCTGGTGGTCGGCATCGGGCTCAAGCTCGCCATGTTCCCGCTGCATCTGTGGCTGCCCAACGCCTATGCCTATGCGCCGTCGGCAGTCACCGTCTTCATCGCCGCGACCGCGACCAAGGTGGCGGTCTATGTCCTGCTGCGGTTCCTTTTCACGGTGTTCGGCTTCGGCTTTCCGCTTCAGGCGCAGACTCTGGTTTACGTGTTCCTGCCCCTGGCGCTGGCCGCCATGTTCGCGGCCTCGACCGTCGCCATCTTCCAGACCGACATCAAACGCATGCTTGCCTATTCCAGCGTCGCCCAGCTTGGCTACATGGTTCTGGGCTTGAGCTTCGGCTCCATCGCCGGGCTCACCGCCACCATCATTCATCTGTTCAACCACGCGCTGATGAAGGGCGGCTTGTTCATGGCGCTGGGCTGCGTGGTGCTGCGCATGGGCGGCGCCACCATGGAAACCGTCAAGGGCCTGGGCCAACAGATGCCCTTCACCATGGCCGCCTTCGTCGCCGGCGGCTTAAGTCTCATCGGCCTGCCGCTGACCGTCGGCTTCATCAGCAAATGGTATCTGATCCTTGCCGCCATCGAAGCCGGCTGGTGGCCGGTGGCGGTGCTCATCGTCGCCGCGTCGCTGTTGGCGGTGATCTATGTCTGGCGGGTGGTGGAAGCCGCCTATTTCCAGGAGGCGCCCCAGGGCCGCCGGATTGAAGAGGCGCCCTTAATCATGCTGGTGCCGATGTGGGTGTTGATTGGAGCCAATATCTATTTCGGCATCGACGCCGGCCTCACCACCTCGGTCGCCGATCTCGCGGCGCGCTCATTGGTGGGAGGGGTGGCACCATGAGCAACGCCCTGGCCCTGACATTGACCCTTTTGATCCCGGCTGTGGGCATCATGCTGATCGGTGTCACCGGCCGGCGTCCCAATGTGCGCGAAGCCATGACGCTGGTGACCGCGGCAGCGCTGTTCGCCACCGTGCTCTGGCTGTTGGGCCGCGTCACGGCGGGCGCAGCACCCGAGGTAACGTTCTTCGAAGTGGCCCCGGGCCTGGCGCTGGCCCTGAAGATCGAGCCCCTGGGCATGCTGTTCGGCCTCATCGCCTCGGGCCTCTGGATCGTCAATTCGCTCTATTCCATCGGCTATATGCGCGGCAACGCCGAACAGCACCAGACCCGGTTCTATATCTTCTTCGCCGTCGCCATCGCCAGTGCCATGGGCATCGCCTTCGCCGCCAACATGTTTACGCTCTTCATCTTCTACGAGGTGCTGACACTCTCGACCTATCCCCTGGTAATCCACAAGGGCACCGATGAGGCCAAAGCCGGCGCGCGCACCTATCTCGGCATCCTGCTCGGCACCTCGATCGGCTTGCAGCTGGTCGCCGTGATCTGGACCTGGTCGGTTGCGGGCACGCTTGATTTCACCAAGGGCGGCATCCTCGACGGCAAGATCGAAGGGCCTTTGGTGGCATTGCTGCTGGCGCTTTACATGTTCGGCATCGGCAAGGCGGCCCTGATGCCGTTCCACCGCTGGCTGCCGGCAGCGATGGTGGCGCCGACCCCGGTGAGCGCGCTGTTGCATGCCGTCGCCGTGGTCAAGGCCGGCGTGTTCACGGTGATGAAGGTCTCGGTCTATATCTTCGGCACCGATTTTCTCGCCAAGACTGGGGCCTCGGAATGGCTGGTCTGGGTCGCCGCCTACACATTGCTCGCCGCCTCCATCGTCGCCATGACCAAGGACAATCTGAAGGCGCGGCTCGCCTATTCGACCGTGAGCCAACTATCCTATGTCATCCTCGGCGCCGCGCTCGCCACCTCCATGGGGGTGATCGGCGGCTCCATGCACATCGCCATGCACGCCATGGGCAAGATCACGCTGTTCTTCTGCGCCGGCGCCATCTACACCGCGACACAGAAGACGAAGGTAAGCCAGATGGACGGGCTGGGC
>JAZFWG010000326.1:0-7441 GCA_036448135.1 Alphaproteobacteria bacterium | reverse complement strand
CGGCGCCGCCGATGGCGAACACCACGTCCTTGACGCCCCCGTCCTGCCAGGCACGGATCTTGGCGGCGAACTCGATGCTGGTGAGCATCTTGCCGGTGGCGTCCAGGGCGCAGAGTTGGGCGCCTTTCGGCACGCTCGCCAACAGCATCTCGGCCTCGCGCCGACGCCTTTGGGCCCCCGGCAAGGGCCGGCGGTCCTCGACCTCCTTGAGCTCGAGCCGCCATTTGATGCGGTCCTGGAAATGCTGGTAAAGCGCACGCTCTGGCCCGCTTTTGGCGCGGCCGACCGCGGCAATGATCATGCGCATAGGCGCAGTTAGGCGCTGAGCCCCGCCTCGGGCTCGGCAAAGGGATGGGCCCACATCTTTTCGAGGTTGTAGAAGTCGCGAACCTCGGGGCGGAAGATATGGATGATGATGTCGCCGGCGTCGATCAGCACCCAATCGCATTGCGGCATGCCTTCGGTGGTCGGCAGGCGCGCGCCCGCGGCCTTGAGCTTATCGCGCAAATGCTCGGCCATGGCGCCGACATGGCGCTGTGAGCGGCCTGATGCGATGACCATATAATCTGCGATGGTGGATTTGCCGTGGAGGTCGATGATGATGATGTTCTCGGCCTGGTCGTCATCGAGTGATTTTTCCGCGAGAGCCATCATTCGGGCGATGGCGGGCGGGGTGTCGGGTCTGACAGTTATGTCGTTCTCCCATCTAAGTTGCGGCATCATTGGCCGCGGTTTCAATGGCTGTGGTTCTGGCGAATGGCGCTTGCCGAGGCGGGATGTTGCGGGGTGTGCAAATACACCCATGCCGGGGGCTCGCGGTCGGCAAGGTCGGAGGCTTGGTCTTGCGGAATGCGAGCCTCGGCGAAACGTCCAGCCGCTTCACCCTCCATTGCGCTAAAATCATAGGAGTTTCGGTCGAACACCGCAATGGGCACGAGGGCGAAAATACCCTCCCAATCCCGCCATTGGGGGAATTGAACCAGGTTATCGGCGCCCATCAGCCAGACGAAGCGCACCTTGGGTTGGCGCGCAATCAGCGCTTCCAGGGTATCGACGGTATAGCGGGTGCCGAGTTGGGCCTCGATATCGGTGACTTCGATGTCCGGGTGATTGGCGGTCCGGCGCGCGCCACGAAGGCGCAAATCGAAGCTCGCCATGTCCTTCGCAGGTTTCAGCGGGTTCTGGGGCGAGACCATCCACCACACCTGGTCGAGCCCCAGGATCTCGAGCGCCAGCAGGCTGATATGGCGGTGGCCCGAATGGGCGGGATTGAAGGACCCGCCCAGGAGGCCGATGCGCTTCCCGGCCGCGCTTGTGCGCTGAGGGTTGGTGGGCGAAGTGCTCAGGGCCGGACCTGACCGGTGCCGCGGACGACGTATTTGTAGCTGGTGAGCTGCTCGACCCCCACCGGGCCGCGGGCGTGAAGCTTGTCGGTGGAGATGCCGATCTCCGCCCCCATGCCGAATTCGCCGCCGTCGGCGAACTGGGTCGAGGCGTTGTGGAGCACGATGGCGCTGTCGATCTCGCCGAGGAAGCGCTCCGCCGTCGCTTCGTCGTCGGTGATGATGGACTCGGTGTGGTGCGACGAATGGCGGCCGATATGGGAAATGGCGCCATCGACGCCGTCGACGATCTTCACCGAGATGATGGCGTCGAGATATTCGGTGTCCCAGTCCTCGGCCGTGGCCGCAATGATGCGGCCGTCGATGTGTTGGGCCTCGGCATCGCCCCGCACCTCGCAGCCGGCGGCAATGAGATCGTCGATGATCGGGGTCAGGTGGCTCTTGGCCACCTTGGCGTCCACCAACAATGTCTCGGCGGCGCCGCAGATGCCGGGCCGGCGCATCTTGGCATTGACCGCCACCTGGCGGGCCATCCCCATATCGGCGGCGCCATCGACATAGACATGGCAGATGCCTTCCAGATGCTTGATCACCGGGATACGGCTCTCATTTATGACACGCTCGATCAGGGATTTGCCGCCGCGGGGCACGATGATGTCGATGGTATCCGTCATGGTCAGCATCTCGCCGACCGCGGCGCGGTCGCGGGTGGGAACCAGTTGGGCGCAGGCCTTGGGCAGGCCGGTCTGGTGCAGTCCATGATGGAGCGAGGCCATGATCGCCATCGACGAATGGAAGCTTTCCGAACCGCCGCGCAGGATCACCGCATTGCCCGATTTGAGGCACAAGGCGGCGGCGTCGGCGGTGACATTGGGCCGGGATTCGTAGATCACGCCGATGACCCCCAAGGGCACCCGGACGCGGGAGATGCGAAGCCCGTTGGGCCGGGTCCATTCATCCATCACCACGCCCACCGGGTCCAGCAAGCCGGCGATGTCTTCCAGCCCACGGGCCATGGCCTCGACCCGCTGGTCATCGAGCATGAGGCGATCGGCCAAGGCACCGGCCAGCCCGCGATGGGCGGCCTCTTCCATGTCGATCGTGTTGGCCTGGAGGATTTCCGCTTGGTGGTTGCGGATCGCGGTGGCGGTGGCCAGCAAGGCCGCGTCCTTGACGGCGGACGGCGTGGTGGCGAGTTCCGTCGCCGCCTCGCGGGCGGCCTGGCCGAGGCGCGCCATTTCGGCGTGGATTTCGTCGCTTGTGATCGAGGTTGCGATGCTCACCGCGACCTCCTTCCCGTCAGATCAACACCACCAGATCGTCACGATGGATCATCTCATCACGGCCACGGTATCCCAGAATCCGCTCGATTTCACGACTTTTGTGGCCGCAGATACGCCCGGCATCGGCGGCGGAATAGGCCGAAAGCCCCCGCGCCACCTCGCGTCCGTCGCCGGTCGTGACCAAGACCGCGTCGCCGCGGTCGAAGCTGCCCTCGATCTTGACCACGCCCGCCGGTAACAGGCTCTTGCCGTTCTTGAGCGCGGCGTGGGCGCCGTCATCGATCACCATGGCGCCGGCGGGCTCGAGCGCGGCGGCGATCCAGTGCTTGCGCGCCGAACGCGGCTCGCCCCGGGGCAGGAACCAGGTCGCGGGCGCGCCTGCATCCAAGGCGGTGAGCGGCGCCATGGCCCGGCCGTCGCAGATCACCATGCGGCAGCCGGCGCCGATGGCAATCCGCGCCGCCTCGAGCTTGGTCACCATGCCGCCGGAGCTGTAACCCGGCGGGGCCTTTCCCGCCATGGCGGTGATGTCCGGGGTGATTTCGCCGACTTCGCGGATCAGGGTCGCCGATGGGTCCTGGGTGGGGTCGGCGGAATAGAGCCCGTCGACGGTCGACAGCAGCACCAGGGTATCGGCGCTGATCATGGCGGCGACCCGGGCGCCGAGACGGTCGTTGTCGCCGAAGCGGATCTCGTTGGTGGCGACGGTGTCGTTCTCGTTGATCAAGGGCACGGCGCCAAGGCGCAACAGGGTCTCGATGGTGTTGCGGGCATTGAGGTAGCGGCGGCGGTCTTCGGTGTCCTCCAGCGTCAACAGCACCTGGGCCACGGTGATGTGGTGGCCGGCGAGGGCTTCTTGGTAGGCGTGGGCGAGGCGGATCTGGCCGGTGGCGGCGGCGGCCTGCTTCTCCTCGAGCTTAAGCTCTTGGCGCTTGAGCCCCAATTGGCGCCCGCCGACGGCAATGGCGCCGGACGACACCAGGACCACGTCCTGGCCGCGTCCGCGCATGGTGGCCACGTCGGCGGCGAGGGACGCCAGCCATTTGCCATGGACGGCGCCACTGGCCTCGTCGGCGAGCAGCGCCGAGCCGATCTTGACGACGACGCGGCTGGCGCCCTCCAGACGGTGGGGGGGCGGGCTTTTCGCGGTCGCGGCGGTCATGACGCCGGTCTCCGCGCTCCCGGCGCCCAGCTTGCGGCGGCGGATGTCTCGGTCTCGGCCCCCGGGCTTCGCGCCTCGCCGATCGCGGCGAGTACGGCGCGCAGAAGCCCGGCCACGCCTTCACCGCTGATGCCGGAAATGGCGAAGATGGTCTCATCATTGGGTTCAAGGCCCGCGGCCTTGGCCAGGGCACGGCGCTTGGCTTTGATGCCGTCAACATCCAGCGCGTCGCATTTGTTAAGTGCGATGATCTCGGCCTTGTCGGCAAGGCCGTGGCCATAGCTCATGAGTTCACCTCGCACGGTGGCATAGGTGCCGGCGGTATCCTCGATGGTGCCATCGACCAGGTGGATGAGGACGCCGCAGCGCTCCACATGGCCTAGGAAGCGGTCGCCCAGACCGGCGCCGGTATGGGCACCTTCGATCAATCCGGGGATATCGGCGAGGACGAATTCCTCGTCATCGGTGAAGACGACGCCGAGTTGGGGCACCAAGGTGGTGAAGGGGTAATCGGCGATCTTGGGGCGCGCCCTTGACGTGGCGGCGAGGAAGGTCGACTTGCCGGCATTGGGCAGCCCGACCAGGCCGGCATCGGCAAGCAGCTTGAGCCGAAGCCAGAGCAGGGCCTCTTCACCGGCGCCGCCGGGATCGGCGCGCCGGGGCGCCCGGTTGGTGGAGGATTTGTAATGGCTGTTGCCGAAGCCGCCCCTGCCGCCGCGGGCAATGACGAAACGCTCGCCCTCGTGGGTAAGATCGGCGAGCAGGGTTTCGTTGTCCTCGGCGAAGATCTGGGTGCCGACCGGCACCTTGACCACGACATCATCGCCATCGGCGCCGGTGCGGTCGCGTCCGGCGCCGTTTCCGCCGCGCTGGGCCTTGACATGCTGGCGGAAGCGGAAGTCGATCAGGGTGTTGAGCCCGGCGACGCATTCGGCGATGACGTCGCCGCCGCGCCCGCCGTCACCGCCGTTGGGTCCGCCGAACTCGATGAATTTCTCGCGGCGGAAACCGACGCAGCCATTGCCGCCATTGCCGGAGCGGATATAGATCTTGGCTTGGTCGAGAAATTGCATGACGTCATTTTGATCCGTGGTTGGTGATGGCGATGTTCTAATTAGGGTGTGGACTCATAAAGGGTTGTGGTGCTGGCGGCCCAGGGATCATGACCGGCTAGGCGCGAAAAGCGCTGTAGTGTCCATCACTTCAAGCTTTTTGCAACGACGTCCGGTCTTGATCCGTGGGCCGTCCTTTGTGGATTTGCCGGGATTGACCCGGTTTCGCGTCGCTCGTCCTTGCATATGCCCAGCATGTCCTGCGTCCTCGCTCCTAAAACCGGGTCAATCCCGGCAAACCAGCGCCATAACCCTTTATGAGTTCACACCCTGATCGGCGCAAACAAAAAGGGGAATGGCTCGCCATTCCCCCGCATCGGTCGAGAAATGGCGAGAAGATTCTATTCCGACGGCACCACCGAGATGAAGGTGCGGCCCTTGGCCTTGCGCTGGAATTTCACCCGGCCCGGCATCGTGGCAAAGATGGTGTGGTCCTTGCCGATGCCGACATTGTCGCCCGGATGGTACTTGGTGCCGCGCTGGCGCACCAGGATATTGCCGGACAGCACCGACTGGCCGCCGAATTTCTTGATGCCGAGTCGCCTTCCTGCGGAATCGCGGCCGTTGTTGGAGCTGCCACCCGCCTTTTTGTGGGCCATGGTTACTTCTCCTTGGGTTTGGCTTCGGGCTTGGCTTTGGGCTTGGCCTTGGGCTTGGCCGCAGGCCTCGCCGCGGCGGGCTTGGCCTTGGCTTCGGCCTTGGGCTTGGCCGCGGGTTTCTTGGCGGCGGGCTTGGCCTTGGGCTTTGCCTTAGCTTCGGTCTTGGGCGCGGTCTTGGGCTTTGCCTTGGCTTCGGTCTTTGCCTCGGTCTTGGCCGCGGTCTTTGCCGCCGCCTTCTTGCCGTCGGCGAAGATATCGGTGATACGGAGCACGGTCAGGTCCTGGCGGTGGCCCTTCCTGCGGCGATAGTTGTGGCGGCGCTTCTTCTTGAAGACGATGATCTTGTCACCGCGGGTCTGTTCCAGCACCGTGGCCGCCACCGAGGCGCCCTCCACCAGGGGGGTGCCGAACTTGGTAGCCTTGCTATCGCCAACCGCCAGCACGTCGCCGAACTCGAGCTTGGCGCCTTCGTCGCCCGCCAGCTTTTCGACGGTGATGACGTCGTTCTTGGCGACCCTATATTGTTTCCCGCCAGTCCGGATGACTGCGAACATGTCCGAATTCCATCAAAATGAGTTGAGGATTGGCCCCCTCTTAGGGCGGCGCCACTATAGCCCTGGGCCCCCGGATGTCAATATCTTAGGGCTTTTTGGTGTCCAGGGCCGGGTCCCCGGCGGGGTTGCGGTGGACGCGGTTGCGACGGATTGCCCCTTGCGCGACTGTCGGTGCCCGCCAAACCCGCGATTACGCCAGCATTTCCAGGGTTTGGGGTGGCCAGCGGTGGGATGCCGGAGGGGTCGAACGGTTGAGGCGACAGCCCAAAGCGGACACAAACATAAGAGGTCGTCCTCCTCGGTAGCTGCTTCAATTTCGTCCTCTGCTGTTAGATGGGCGCGCCCTCCCAGGGGCGCCACTGGCCGCGCGGCAATTCTCCTCAAGCCTGGGCCGACCGATCTCAGGAAACGCAGGATCGAGCACCAGCGCGACCTGCCTGATATCCTCGGCGTCCAGGGCAAAACCCTGTCGGAAGAAATAGGCGGCGATATTCGCCACCGCGTCTTTGCCGCGGCGCTCGACTGTTAGCGCAGGATCCGCAGGGCGCGTCACCACCGCGGTCAGCGCGATCTGCTCCACATGCTCACTCTTGACCTCGATCTCGAGGATCATCTTTCGCAGCACGTCGCTGCGATCCTTGGGGATCGGCTGCATCCCGCCCTTGAGCCGATTGCGGACGGCGCGGAGCGCGCAAACGATCTCTTGGTTCCATATCTCTACCGCTGCCTGCGCCGCTTCCAGTTCCGATTCGGTAAGGACCCCGCGGCCACTCTCTCCGATCCAGGCGCAGAACAGTAGAAGGTTTACGTCGATACCGCGCCGCTCCTGCAGGGCGATGCACGCAGCCGGGACGCCCTGGTTATCGTATAGCTTGAGCGAAAAGGCCCAAAAGGGATGGTCCTCGAAACGGAATGCTGTCATCTCGCCCCCGTCTACTGGCCGCGCCATGGGGTGTGGTAATTTCGGTCGTTGTGCTCAATCGTGTTTATGAACCCGAGCGCAGGGGAGCGCCCCACGGCCTCGGCAGCTTCGGTGAGGTATGCAATCAGATCACCGCGCGGGCAGAAATGTCCGTAGCGCGCCGCCTCGTAAGCGGGGCGCTCGGGCAGCGAGCTACCGTAAACAATAACTCCGCACTTGGCACGGAGTGGAGTAGGCAGTGCTTTAGCAAGCGGCAGCCCTTGCCCCGCGTTGTTGCCAAAAGCGACGAGGTCGATAGTCTCATCGAGACTGCTCAGCGCCTCGCAAATCGCGGCCTCAGAGACCTGGTCCCAGTTGAGCTCCTCGCGGTCGGCTTCGGTGGCGGTGAGCCTGCTCGGATACTCCTCGCCGATCCGGTAGACCCCATGGCGGGCCGTAAGCCGTGCCCACGGGAGCGGCGGATCGG
>JAZFWG010000325.1:0-3382 GCA_036448135.1 Alphaproteobacteria bacterium | reverse complement strand
GAACCTGTCGGTGGCCGATAGCGCCGACCCGAAGAAGAACAAATGGCTGGCCAACGGCACCACCAGCCGCGTCTGGGATCCGGTCTCCGGACAGGTCGACTTCAAGAAGAGCGCCTGCCGGATCGAGAAGATCTAGGAACGGCCATGTCTTTCCCCGATCGTGGCCGGGATATGGTGTAGCTCCATGGAACGCAGGACCGTTCTCAAGGCACTGATCGCCGGTGCCGCCGCCGCGGCGCTGGCGCCGACGACCGTCCGCGCGGCGCGGTTCAGGCCTACCTTGCGCTATCTACGCCCGCCGGGCGCGTTGGCGGAAAAGGATTTCTTGGCTCGCTGCATCAATTGCGGCCAGTGCGGCGAGGCCTGCCCCAACCGCTGCATCAAATATTTCGGCCTGGAGAACGGCCTCGGCTCCATCGATACGCCCTACATCATCCCGCGGGAAAAGGGCTGCATCCTGTGCATGAAGTGCGGTGAGGTGTGCCCGACCGGCGCCATCGGGCGCATCGCGCGCGAGGCCGAAGCCATCCTCGATGGCGTCAAGATGGGGCACGCCCGGGTCGATGAAAGCCTGTGCCTGTCCTACCAGGGCAAGACCTGCGGGGTGTGCTACCGGGCCTGCCCGTTGCCGGATATCGCCATCACCGTCGGCCGCCTGGAGCAGCCCCATGTCACCGACAAATGCGTCGGCTGCGGGCTTTGCGAGCGCTCCTGCATCCAGATGCCCCAGGCGATCCGCGTTATCCCCGACCGTGGCTAGATGTCGGCAGGCGGAAAGATATGACCGGGCAACGCCACAAGCCATTCTTCCTCTGGCGCCACCTGAACAGGCTGCGCTGGGTGAGTTTGAGCATCGTCTTCGCGATGCTCGTGGTGCTGCCCTTCCTGCACGTCTACCAGACCTATGTCGCGGCCCATGCCTATGATCTGCTGTCGCCGCCCGAAAAGCGGATCTACGATGTCATGGAGGCGTTGACCCAGCCCTTCGTCAGCGATCCGGCGGAGGATCTGGACGCGGTCAAGGGCAACACCTGGTCGGGAACCTTCTGGGGCTTGAAGCTTTCCGATCCCCTGGCGGCGCTCGGCCAGATGGCGGCGGGACGGACGCTTTACTGGCCGTTCCTCGTCACCGCGCTCCTTCCCGTCGCTTTCACCGCCCTGTTCGGGCGCTTCTTCTGCGGCTGGATCTGTCCGGCGACCTTTATTTACGAGCTCAACAGCAATTTTGCCTCCTGGCTGCGCTGGGCCGGCTTCAAGCCCGGCAACCGCCACTTCGACAAGCGCATCAAATACGCCGTGTTGGCGCTCGGCGTGATCGGCTCGGCCGTGACCGGTTCCGTTCTGGTCGCCGCGGTCTATCCGCCCGCCATCATCGGCCGCGAAATCTACTATGTGATCGCGCTCGGAGGTTTCAGCGCCGGCATGGTGTTCTTCTTGGCAACCTTGCTGTTCGACCTCTTGGTGGCGCGGCGGGGCTTCTGCCGCTACCTCTGTCCGGGAGGGGCGCTTTACTCCCTGCTCGGCCGCTACCGGGTCGTGCGTATCCGCCGCATCGTCGAGAACTGCAATGACTGCGCTAAATGCAACGCCATATGCGAATTCGGTCTCGATCCCCTGCGCGACGGATTCGGGCAGGAATGCAACAATTGCTCGGCCTGTATCGCGGTCTGCCCGAGGGACGCCCTGACCTTCACCATCCGGCCCACCGACACCGCGGCGCAGGGGCCGGGACATCTGGGCTGGCAGTACCGCCGCGAGGTCGAGGCCCCGGGCGGGCAGGAGGCAAGGGAAGAGGAGGCGGCTTGATGGAACGCCGGGCCGGCATCGCGTCCTTGGTGGTCATGATGTGGTTGACGATGGCGGGTGTGGCGGGCGCGCACCATGTGTTGGGCCGTCCCGCCTACAGCCTTAACGAGGACTCCAACACCCCACCGAGCATGCAGGCGGAAGTCCAGGCCGGTGACTATTTCGTGACCTACATGGCCTTCCCTGCCTTCCCGCGGCCGGGAAAGCCCGGGAGGATCAGCCTCTATGTCAGGCGCATCGATGACGGAACGCCCTTCCAGGGAAAGGTCGCTTTCAAGGTGCGCAATTCATCCTGGCTTTCATGGTTGGGAATCGGCAACGAGTCCCATAAGCTGGGCCTTCGGCCTCCGGACGACAACGTCTTCCGCCAGGGTTTCCTCTTCGAGAAGGCTGGCGATTACATCATCACCGCCGAATTCGAGGCGGGCGACGAGCCATATGTCATCGACTTCCCGCTGCGTATCGGTGAGCCGCCGCCCGTCGGCCCCATCGGCATCGCCGTCGGCGCATTGGTGATCGTGCTCTTGGCCGTCAACATCGTCCAGCGCCGACGGTCGATGACCGGCAAGATCCGCGGCGCCCATGAAGGGAAGGGTAAGGCATGAGCGGCCTCGGCCTATGGCCGCGCAAGCAAGACGTGCCCGAGGGGATAGGATGAAACGCCGGGAATTCTTCAGGCTGGGGGCGCAAAAAACCGCCCGTGCCGCCCTGCGGTTGGCCGCCGACAAAGCCGCCAGGCGGGCCGAAAGCCGGATCAGGCCTCCCTTCGCCCTGGAAGAGCCGGAATTCCTGCTGGCCTGCACCCGATGCGACAAATGTATCGAGGCCTGCGATTACCATGTCCTGTTCAAGCTACCGGCCCATCACGGGCTCCAGGCGGGCGGCACGCCGGCGATGGACTTGCTCAATCGCGGGTGCCACATGTGCCAGGACTGGCCCTGCGTCAAGGCCTGTGAACCCGGCGCCCTTGAGCTCCCGGCCCTTGACGGGGACGCGCCGGGGCCACCGGGGAAGTTGGCGCGCGCCGGGATAGATGTGAATGTTTGCCTGCCTTACCTCGGCCCCGAGTGCGGTGCTTGCAGGGATTCGTGTCCCATCCCGGGGGCGCTCGAATGGCAAGGCGGGATCAAGCCCGTCATCAACGAGGACAGCTGCACCGGATGCGGTCTTTGCCGGGAGGCCTGCATCACCGACCCCAAGGCGATCGATATCAGCGTCCTCGTTCCCGGGGCATTGTCAGAGTAAATCGGCTTGAGCTTGGTAGTGAGGTTCCGTAGCCTCGGGCGATGGGCAAGCCATTTCGATATTTCAACAGATTACCCGAGGTGATCCGCCTCGCGGTGATGATGTACGTCCGTTATCCGCTTTCGCTGCGACAGATCGAAGATCTCTTGTTCGAGCGGGGTATAGATATCTGCCACGAGACGGTCAGGTTATGGTGGAACCGGTTCGGTCCGATGTTCGCCACGTTCCTGCGGGAGCGGTTCCGGCGTGAGACAGGCTGACGCAGTGTTTGGTTGGTGAAGGTTCAACTCGCCCCGCTCCGGTAGGGCTTTTCTTTCTTGATCTAGATCAA
>JAZFWG010000324.1:0-6339 GCA_036448135.1 Alphaproteobacteria bacterium | reverse complement strand
ACCTTGAAACTGCTCTGGACCGTTTTGGGGAAGAGCTCTTCAACCTTCAGATGTTTCATGGTTATGCCCTGCTCATAGGTCCAGCGCAGGAACGCCTCCAGGGTGGTGCGGTTGTTCTCGATGCCGTAGGGGAAGTAGTCATCGCCCAGCAGTTCCTGGCGATCGGCCAAGGTGCTGCCGAGCCAGGGCACCAGAAAGCGTGACGCCGTCATCTCGTCGATCCGGTACAGGCTGCGCGCCCGCGCCTGTTGGAACGCGGTCAACAGGTTCCGGGCGACCCAGGGATTTTCGTCGAGCACCCGGGTTTGGATGGCGATGATATGCATGATGGGGAAAATCTTGGTGCGTTTGTAATATTCCTCTTCCGCCTTTTGGTAGTCGGGATATAGGCGCACGATGTCGGGATTGCCGGCGGCGTAGGCGTCGGGGGGATGGGCGCTCATGATGGCGTCGACCCCGCCGGTCAGCAACAGCTCTTCCAGGCAGGTTTCCGGCATCGAGGTCAGCTTCACCCCTTGGGGCAGGTTGAGCTTCACCTTCTCGGTGCGGCCCGGCTGGTTGACGCCGGCCTGGTACCAGTCGATGTCCTGAAGCTTGATGCCGACATCGTCGACCAGCCAGCCCCTGGTATAGACCGAGGCGGTCTGGGCCCATTCCGGCGTACCCATCTTCTTGCCCGCCAGCTGCTCGGGGGATTTGATGTCCGAGCCCCTGGGCAGATAGATGTTGGAAAGACGGAACACCCTGGACGGGAACACCGGGATGGCCAGGATGTCGGGCCGGTCGCCGGCGACCTGGGCGACGAACTTGGCCATGGACATCTCGGAGACTTCCCATTCGCGGTTGAGGGTGAAGCGGTAGAAAATCTCTTCGATGGTGAGGTTGAGGTAATTGAGGTCGATGCCCTCGACCTCGACACGGCCCATGGCAATGTCGCGGAAGTGGTCGTAATCGCTGGTAGCAATATTGATGCGGAGTTTTCCCATAATGTTCCTCTGTGCCCGGTGTCGCCGCCGGGTCTGTTGTTATGGCGCTCGTTGAAGTGGCCGTGAAGGCGGCCGGTGCGCCGCCTATTCCGCCGCTTGTGCGGTCGTTTGTTGCGTTTGCTTGGGTACCGCCACGGTGAGGACCGCCACGACCATGAAAATCGCCATGAGATAGAACACCCATTCGGGCCGGCCCAAATCCATCACGTAACCGAACAGCGTCGGCGAAATGGCGCCGCCGGCGGCGATGCCGGCGGAGACGAAACCGAACACCTTGCCGACCGATCCCTTGGGCGCGACTGCCCTGACCATCATATCGCGGGCGGGACGGATAATGCCCTGGGCAAAGCCGGCGAAGGACAGCACGACAATCACCAGCAAGATCGGCATGGACACCGCGGCCACGATGGTGATGACGATGGCGCAGGCGATGAAGGCGCCGGCGGCCATCAAATCATGGCGGGTGGTCTTATCGGCATAGTAGCCACCGATCAGGATGCCGATGGCGCTCAACACCAGATAGGCGGTCAGCGCATTGCCGGCCCATTTCACCGTCATGCCGTGGAGTTCGACCAGGGCGACGACGGAGAAGGCATACATGCCGCTTGCGACCATCGACAGCAGCGCGAAGAACATGAAGAACTTCAATATGGGCTTGCTCATCAACAGCGCTAGGCCGCTTTGGACCTCGCCGGCCTCACCCGCGTCAGGTTTCTTCTTGGGCAGGATGTCGTCATGGAGGTTGTTCCATTGGGTGGTGAGCGCCAAGGTGGCGACAAGGCCGAGGATGCCCGAAATCATCAGGGCCACGCGCCAATCCCACAGCGCTGCCAGGAACAGAACGATCACCGGCGCCGCCGCCGATCCCATATGTCCGGCGAAGGTATGGATGGAAAAGGCCCGGCCCATGCGGGACTGGTCGATGGAGGAATTGAGGATGGTATAATCGGCGGGATGGAACACGCTATGGCCCATGGAGCCGATAACGGCGAGGAGCATGAACACCCAGTACTCGCTGGCAAAGCCCATGAGGCCGAAGCTGACCGACATCATCAGCAACCCCGTGGTGAGCACGAGACGGGCGCCGATGCGGTCGACCAGAAAGCCGATGGGGACCTGGAAAATGCCGGCGGTGGCATAAAGGATCGACATCAAGACGCCCAACTGGGTGTAGCTGAGGCCGAAATCGATCTTGATCCAGTAGAACAGCGGCGGCAGCAACAGGAAATAGAAATGGCTGAGGAAATGGCCGGCGCAGATCAGGCCGAGAACCCTGGCGTCCTGCTTGACCTTACCCTTCGGCGATGACTCCATGAAGATGCTCCGCACTCAATAATGATTCTAAGTTACTACCGCTGGGTTTGGGGCGTCAAACCGCCGCCGCCAGTGCTCACGAAAGCTCGCCCATGGTTGGATTGGAGAACAGCAGCGATTTGATGACCAGGGGCACCACATTGGTGGGCTTGATCAACTCGCCGATATCCACATAGTCGAATTCCTTGAGCTGCACCCCGTCGATGGAGACGATGTCGCCGGTCACATCCAGCTCGCGGCGCAGGATCTCGCCGATGGTCTTGCCGATGTCGCCGTCGAGCATCAGCACCAACGCCGACTTTTCCTTGATGGTGTTCGCCATGGCGGCGCAGATGCCGTCGGCCAGGGCCTTCAGGCGCGCATGCAGGGGGTCGCCCTGCCAGCGGAACGCCAGGGCCACGGTTTGCTCGCCCTCGCTGAAGTCGAAGCGGGTATGGGCCTTTTCAATTTCCACCGTCACCTTGTTGGCGTCGATATCGCCCGCCAGGTCGACGACGGGGTAAAGCACCGGCAGGTTGCGGAACGGCAGCGCATCGTCGTTGGAAACGGTGATGGTATTGCCGCTGACCTGGACCGAGAACTGCGAGGCGCCGATCACGGTGGCGCGGATGCCCTGGCCCGGATCGATCACCTTGTAAGGAATCTCCTTGGATTTGAGCCTGCGGGCGATGGCGTCGGCGAGATGGCGGCCGATATCATTGTGGTCGGCGGTCTCGCGGCCATAGATGAATTCGGACACCCCGCCCGAAAACGTGATGATGTCGGGCTTGGGGTGGTCGTGCAGGGCCTCGGTGACCAAAAGCTCCTTGCCCAGCTCATCGGGGGGCTGCTGCAGGACCATGGGGACCAGGACGTCGGCCATGCTATCGACCAGCCGCGTGATCTCGTCTTCCGAGAGTTTCTTGCCGAGTTTGAGCTCGACGCCCGCCTTGGCGGCGTGCTTGAGGGCCGGCCCCTCGATCCGCACGAGCTTGCCGTCATCGTCGAAGGCGATGAGACGGCCGCCGACCTCGAAGGCCGCGGTGTGCAGCAGGCGTCCGCCATGGACCAGGGCCAGCTTGGTGGTGCCGCCGCCGACATCGATATTGAGGAGGTTGGAATGATCCTTGCGCGACAGCGCCACGGCGCCGGAGCCATGGGCGGCCATGGCCGATTCCATATTGTGGCCGGCCGAAGCGCAGACGAACTTGCCGGATTCCTCGGCGAACAAATGGGCGATGGCCTCGGCGTTTTTGCGCTTGAGCGCCTCGCCGGTCAGGATCACGGCGCCGGAATCCACATCCTCGCGCTTGAGATTGGCGGAGCCGTAGGCGCCTTCGATAAACGACTCCAACTGACCGACATCGATGGTGTTGTCGTCGAGATAGGGCGTGATCAGGATCGGCGAGCGCCACAGCACCTCGCGGTTGACGACGACGAAACGGCTCGACAGCGCCGTGGTCAGGCGCTGGAGGTGGACCTTGGCGAACATCAAATGCGAGGTCGAGGAGCCGATATCGACGCCGACAGTGGTGAGCTCGACATTGTCCGCGGCCCATATGACCTCGGCGAGAGCCGCCATTTCTTCTTCTGATACGTGGCCGTGGTCGAAACCGAGTTCATGCATATTCGCACGCAAATCCTTTTAGATTAATGGCTTATAGATGGAAGCAGGTCATCGCCCCGCGCCGCCGGAAGATAGAAGAAATCCCCCCCCGGCGCAACCGCTTCCAAGGCGCGGTTCAGGCCGCATAGGTGGTTTCGTCGACGAATTCTCCCATGTCGGACCGGACCCCGGTTTTCTTGAGCTCGGAGAGCCATTTTTCATGGATTCGCGGGTCCTGATCCTCGTACTCGATCTGGCGGCCGCCCTTCTTGACCGAGAGATCGACCGCGCCCTCGGCCCCTGTGCGGCGGGTCGAGAGGAAGGGATAACGCCGGCTGCCGATGGTGATGGCCAGGTAGCGGGCGGGATGCTCGCAGGTGTTGAAATGCTGGTGGAACATCCAATCGGGCGGGGCATAGAGCACCCCGTGGCGCCATGGGATGTGGTGGAAATCCTTGTCGCCTTCATTCCACAGCAGCGAGTAGCCGGAGCCGTCGACCGCGAAGATATGGACGCCGTTGCCGTGGCGGTGGGCCTTCTTGTAGCGCGCCGTGGGGATCTCCGAGCTATGGGCGTGCATGGTGCCGTCGGCGAGGACGAACGACATCTGCGACGAGCCGGCGCCCCGGGAGTTCCAGGTTTTGAGCTCGAAACTGGTGAGGTCGGGGACGAAGTTGGTTAACCACATATGCATGCCCGGGCGCACCGGGGTGAAGTCGCCATCGCCATCGAAATGCTTGGTGTCGCCGACGCGCTCGGGGAACCTATAGGGATTGTTGAAGACGAACTCTTCGTTGTGGAACAGGTTCATGACCAGGGGCATGTCGTGGGTGCAGGCGAGCAGGGCCTTGTCGCGGCCCGAGCCGTTGAAGTGGCGGTAGGTGGCGTTCAAGGGCAGGGCGAACAGGCTTTTCGGGCCCCATTCGAAGGTGTGAGTGGTGCCGTCGGGGCATTCGATGGTGGTCGAGCCATGGCCGTCGATGACATAGACCGTCTTTTCGAATATGTGATGGACCGGCGCGGTGCTGCCGCCCGGCGGCAGGTCAAGCAGGAAGGTGGAGACAAAATCGCCGCGGCCAAGGACGTGAAGGAAGGCGCCCTTGGCGTCATAGCGGGGCCAAGGCTTGGTCTCGACCGCGAACAGATCGATGCCGAAATCCTCGATGATGGGGGGGCCTTCGGCCTCGCACCAATCCACATAGGGATCGAGCAGGAATTTCTTCTCCTTGTTTGGCTTCATGACCTCGAATTTTTTATCGTCACTCATTGTTGCCACACTCTCCAGTAGGTTCGCTCATGCCGAGCGCTTGAAATTGGATTCGTCGATGAATTGCCCCATGGCGGATTGAACCCCATTTTTAGTGATTTCGTCTAGGAATAGGGCGTGAATGCGCGGGTCTTGATCCGCGTACTCGATCTGGTTGCCACCGTCCGCGAGGCTGGTGTCGACGGCGCCATCGAAGATGCGGTGTTTCTCCTGGAACATGGGATAGCGCACGCCGCCCATCTGCACCGCCAGATAGCGCGCCGGCTCCGGCCCGGCGTTGAAATGCTGGTGGAACATCATGTCCGGCGGCGCATAGACCACGCCATGGCGCCAGTCGGTGCGCTCGAAGTCCTCGTCACCTTCGTACCACAACAGCGAATAGCCCTGGCCGGTCACCGCATAGACGCAATAGCCGGGGGGATGACGGTGGCCTTTCTTGTAGGTGCCGACCGGCATTTCCGAGGCATGAACACCAAGGCTGCTTTCGGCCAGGATGAAGCGGATGGACTTACTCCCCGCGCCCCGCGCCGCCCATTCCTTGAGCTCGAAGGCGGCGAGGTCGGGGACGAAGTTGGTCTCCCACTGATGGCGGCCCGGGCGTAACTCGACGAAGGTGCCTTGGCCCGCGAAATAATCGGTCTGGCCCGAACGTTCGGGAAAGGCGCAAGGGTTGTCGAATATAAAGCCCTCATTGCGGTAGAGGTTCATCATATAGCGGCAGTCGTTGGTGGCGGCGAGGCGCACCGGTTCCGTGCCCGAGCCGTTGAAATGCCGGTAGCGCGCGTTCAGCGGCAGGGCGAACAGGCTTTTCGGGCTCCATTCGAAGCTGTGGCTCTTGCCATCGGCGGTCTCGACTTGGGTGGTGCCGTGGCCGGCGAGCACATAGATGACCTCTTCATAGAGATGGCGGATCGGTTCCGATTTGCCACCGGGCGGGATCTCGAAGACGAAAATGCTGAGGAAGTCGCAGCGCCCCTTCAAGTGTGCGATGGCGCCGTTGATGCCGAACCGGGCCCAGGGCCTGGTGTCTGCCGCCAACAAATCGATGCCGAATTCCTCGATTATGGGGACGTCTTGGCGCGCGCACCAATCGAGATAGGAATCTACGAGATATTTGCCCGCGGGTGCGTCCGCCATGGCCGTTACTCCGATGCCGCGGCGGGCAGGGAAGGGGATTCGTCGACAAT
>JAZFWG010000323.1:0-3459 GCA_036448135.1 Alphaproteobacteria bacterium | reverse complement strand
TGATGCGTCCCTGGCCGATGCCTTCAGTGATCGAACTGCCCTCTGCCTTGAGCTCGCCATATTTATAGTAATTGTAGAGCGCCGCCCCCATGGGATCAGCGATACCGATCCTCACGTCGGGATTCTGCTCCTTCAAATACATGCCGACGCCGGCCAGGGTGCCGCCGGTGCCGACGGCGCAGATGAAGGCGTCGACCTTGCCGTCGGTCTGTTTCCAGATCTCGGGACCGGTGCCTTCGTAATGGGCATCACGGTTGGCGACATTGTCGAACTGGTTCGCCCATATGGCGCCATTGGGCTCCTTGGCGTTGAGTTCCTCGGCCAGGCGGCCGGAAAATTTCACGTAATTGTTGGGGTCCTTGTAAGGCACTGCCGGGACCTCGATGAGCTCGGCGCCGCACAGCTTGATGGTGTCCTTCTTCTCCTGGCTCTGGGTATCGGGCATGACGATGACCGAGCGGTAGCCGCGGGCATTGCCGACCAGCGCCAGCCCGATACCGGTGTTGCCGGCGGTACCGTCGACGATGACGCCGCCGGGCTTCAACAGCCCCTTGCGCTCGGCATCGAGGATGATGAACAACGCCGCCCGGTCCTTGACCGAACTTCCGGGATTGAGGAACTCCGCCTTCGCCAGAATCTCGCATCCGGTGTCTTCGGAAACCTGACGCAGGCGTATCAAGGGGGTATTGCCGATGGTGCCGATGAAACCGTCCCGTGTATCCATGGTGGGTCCGTTCTTATGTATTTCTAGAGCGACTTTATTCCCAGAGCGACTTGCGGCCGCGCCGTTGTGCAAACTTACCGGGGCGCCGAAGGCGGATCAAGAGACGGTTCGGGCGAAGGGGTGGTTTCGAGAGAGCGCGACATCACCCTGAGCCGGCGGAGCGACAACATCCACATCACGATGCAAATGACCGAGGCGGCGGCAACGGGCAAACGGAATCCCAGCATCGAGGCGAACCAGCCCATGACCAGGGCTCCGAAGGCGGGCCCGCCGCGGAAGATGATGCCATAGAGGCTCATGACCCGCCCGCGCATGTCGGGGGCGACCGCGGACTGTACCAGGGTCAGCACCCCCGAGGCACTGATGGAAAAGCCGGCCCCGGTGATGAACAGGAATGGAATGGCGAGGAAGAAGTTATCCGTCGCGGTGAAAGCCAGCAGGCCGAGCGCGACCACGACGACGAAATTAATGGCGAAGGCCGTGAGGCCCTTGATCGAAGGGCGCATGACCAGCCACACCGCGCCGGCGAGCGCGCCGAGACCAATGGTCGAGGTCATGGCCGCCAGGGCTTCCGGACCACGGCCAAAAACCTGCGCCGCGAAACCGGGGAAAAGATCGATGATGGGGCGGCTCAATGTCGAACTCACGATCAGCAACAACATCGCCGGCCCGATACCGGGGTGGGCGATGACATAGAACAAGCCTTCCTTGATCTCGTCGATGACCTTGCTTTCCCTGGGACGAGTTGGGATGTCCTGTTTGGTCCGCAACGCAGAAAGCGAAATCGAAAAGCCGAGGACAGCAAAGGCATTGACGATGAAAGCCAATCCAACATCGGCGTTGGCGATGATGACGCCCGCCGCCGCCGGTCCGGCGAACCGCGCGATATTGAAGATGATGGAATTGATGGCGATCGCCGGCACCACATCCTCCGGGGGCAGCAGGCTCGGAACCAGCGCCAGGCGCGACGGCTGACCCAGGGCGTTGACGATGCCGAGATAAAGGGTAAGCGCCAACAAGATCCAAATGTCGAGAACGCCGAGATAGAACAGGGCCGCCAACGCCACCGCCTCGATCAAGGCAAAATTGTTGGTCACTCTGGTAAAGCGGATGCGGTCGAAGCGGTCGGCATAGGCCCCGGCGAGGGGGGCGATGATCATCGACGGCGCCAGATCGGCAAAGGCGATGATACCGAGCCAGGTCGCCGATCCCGTCAGTTTCCAGGTCAGCCAACCCACCGCGACGCGCTGAAGCCAGTCACCGGCCATGCATATGAAATTGCCCACGGTGAAGATGGCATAGTCGCGGTTGGCCATGGCGCGCCGGAACCCGCCGAAGGATGCACTTTGGCTCATGGTGCGGTGGGTCCGGGGCAAGCCACGGGCATGAGGCGGATTGGGCACCGCACACATCCCGCGCCGGCATGGGGTGACGGCAAGTCTGTTTTCCTTGAAGTCTTTTGGATATCACTCGCAATATGGACCAGGGTCGCGCCGTCCCGCAAGTCATCACCGGCGCGATCAGGATGAGGAGATCAAAGTGGATACCGCCGATATGAACATCGAAAGCCGCAAAGTGACATTCCCCAGTGCTGCCGGCGATGAACTCGCGGCCCGCTTCGACCGGCCCACGGGTCAGGCGCGGGCGATCGCGCTGTTCGCCCACTGTTTTACCTGTTCCAAGGATATCTACGCGGCGTCGCGCATCGCCGAGGCCTTGGCGGCGCGTGGCATCGGCGTGTTGCGTTTCGATTTCACCGGCCTTGGCAGTTCGGAAGGGGAGTTCTCCAACACCAACTTCTCCTCCAACATCGACGATCTGGTGGCGGCGGCGGGGTATCTTCGCGACACCTTCGAGGCGCCCCAGATTCTCATCGGCCACAGCCTCGGTGGCGCCGCGGTGCTGGCGGCGGCGCCGCGTATCGAAGGCATTCGCGCCATCGCCACCATCGGCGCTCCGTCCGATCCCGGCCATGTCAGCCACCTTTTCACCAGCCATCTCTCCGAGATCGAGGCCCGTGGCGAGGCCGAGGTCCAACTTGCCGGGCGGCCCTTCACCATCAAGAAACAGTTCATCGAAGATATCGGGGAACACAATCTGGAAGCCGTGATCACCAAGATGAAAACGCCGCTTCTGGTGTGCCACAGCCCGCGTGACGAGACCGTCGGCATTGACAACGCCGCCAAGATTTACGCCGCCGCCAAGCATCCCAAGAGTTTCCTGTCCCTCGACGACGCCGATCACCTGCTCAGCCGCAAAGCCGACGCGGTATATCTCGCCGAGGTCCTGGCCGCCTGGGCCGGGCGTTACGTGGCGGACGCCGAACCGGAAGAGTTGGCCCCAGAAGAGTTGGCCCCAGAAGAGTTGGCCGAGGTGGCGGGGGAGGGAGAATTCGCCGTCACCGTCAGCGAGACCGGCGCCGGCCGCTTCGCCCAGCGCATCACCGCGGGCCGGCACGTGCTTGGCGCCGACGAGCCTGCCGCCTACGGTGGCGATGACACCGGCCCCACACCCTATGATCTCCTGCTTGCCGGCCTCGGCGCCTGCACCGCCATGACCCTTCGCATGTACTCGGCAAGAAAACAGTGGCCCGTCGGCGCCATTACCGTCGGGCTCGATCATCAGAAGATCCACGCCGCCGATTGCGAGAGTTGTGAAACCCAGAACGGCAAAATCGACCGCATCGACCGGGTTGTTCATATCGCAGGGGACTTGACCCCTGAGATGCGGGCGAA
>JAZFWG010000322.1:0-9464 GCA_036448135.1 Alphaproteobacteria bacterium | reverse complement strand
AAAAAACTCTTCAGAATCCGACCCGGCAACGGTCGATTCTTGTCGACCGGGGCGCGTTGTATAGACGGCATGATCCAGGGAGGAAAACCGGATCAAGCCGCCGTTTGACGAGAGACAGGCTAATTCTGTTGGACGACTGGACTGTTAAAATTTCTGCCGGTGTTTTGACATTCCAGGACAGAACTTTGACATTTCCGGCCAAATGCGCGCCGGCAGTGATCCAAGCTGGCATAGACCAATTTAGCCGGGCTCCCGGCATTATTTCGCCTCCCCAACCTTGTCCGGGAACTTTTCGACCTCGCCCTTCAGAACTAAGCATGCCGAGCAGAACCCGGCGAAGTAGCTAATGTCCGCTTTGGGTTAAAAGCGGACGTTGGCAGATGTACGGAAAAGAACTGATTCCCGTACCCCTCCACTACTGAGCCTTAAGCCCCGGTTGTCCTAGGCCCTAAATTGCAATTTTAGGGGGGTTTTCCGTACCCGTGAACGTCAAGTGAACATTAGGTTGATGCTCGCCCTGCTCCCGGAGACTTGCGGCGCACCCCCGATGGCGCAGGCCACGGCCACCGATTACCCCCTGTCGCGCAGCAGCCGTGCCTGGTTGCGTTTCCAGTCGCGGTCCTTGACCGCCTGGCGCTTGTCGTATTTGCGCTTGCCCTTGGCCAGGCCGAGCTCGACCTTGGCCAGACCACGGTCATTGAAATAGATCGAAAGCGGCACCGCGGTCATGCCATCGCGCTTGATCGAGCCCAGCACGCGGTCGCGTTCCCGCTTGTGCAACAACAGCTTGCGCGCACGCCGCGGGCCATGGGTCTGGCGGTTGCCGTGGCGGTATTCGGGGATATGGGCGTTTAACAAGAAGATCTCGCCGTCCTGCTCGGCGGCGTAGGAATCCGTGAGGTTGCCCTGGCCGAGGCGCAGGGACTTGACCTCGGTCCCCACCAGCACGATGCCGACCTCGAGCTTGTCCTCGATGAGATAATCGTGGCGGGCCTTGCGATTCTGGACCGCGATCTTGCCGTTGATCAGGGCACCACGCGCCATCGCGGTCAGCTCAGCAGGCCGACCGTGGTCATGGCCCCTCGCACCGCCTGCTTGGAGCCGTCGGCGATGGCGCTAAGCGGCAGGCGCAGTTCATCGCTACAGTGCCCAAGAAGGCTGGCGGCGTATTTGACCGGGCCGGGGCTGGTCTCGATGAACAGCGCGTTGTGGAGCGGCATCAGTAAATCGTTGAGTTCCATGACCTTGTTGATATCGCCCGCCATCCACGCATTGTGCATGTCGGCGCAAAGCTTTGGCGCGACATTGGAGGTCACCGAGATACAACCGTGGCCGCCGTGGGCCAGGAACGCCACCGCGGTGCCATCCTCGCCGGACATCTGGCAGAACTCATCGCCGATGGCTGCCCTGGTGTTCACCGGCCGCACCAGATCGGCGGTGGCATCCTTGACGCCGACGATATTGGCATGGGCGGCAAGCGACGCCATGGTCTCGACCGACATATCGATCACCGAACGTCCGGGGATGTTGTAGATGATCAGGGGAAGATCCACCCCGTCGGCGATCGCCGTGAAATGTAAGATCATGCCTTGCTGGGTCGGCTTGTTGTAATAAGGCGTGACGATCAACGCCGCATCCGCGCCTGCCTGCTTGGCGTGGCGGGTCAGCATGATGGCCTCTTCCGTCGAGTTCGATCCGGCGCCGGCGATCACCGGGACCCTGCCGTGGGCGACCTCAAGGCACAATTCCGTCACCCGCATGTGCTCATCATGGCTCAAGGTCGGCGATTCCCCTGTGGTGCCGCACGGCACCAGGCCGTGGGTACCGGAGGAGATCTGCCATTCGACCAGGGCCTGATAGGCCTTTTCATCCACTTTGCCGCCCTGGAACGGCGTGATCAGCGCGGTAAAGGAACCTTTAAACATTTCCGCCTCCACTTACGGCCTTTACGGGTGGCCCCCACTGATGGGAGGGCGCCATTGAAAATAGCCTCCGCCGCCTTGGGCGGCAAGGGCGGCACGCCACTTGTTGACCCGCCAAGCCGTCCCTAAGATGGAAATTGGAGACAGCTTGCGCGATTTAGAGCATTATCGGGGATGCGCATGACCAGGTCCTGGTTCCCTCTCAGTGCACTGGCCCTCATGGCGGCGGCCGCTTTGGCGACGCCCGCACAAGCGGCGCATATCTCCGTGACCCCGCCCCGTCCGCCGATCGAGCGCTTGCATGGCAGCCTGATCGCCGCCATCGAAGCCAAGGACTGGCGAACAGCCTATGCCCTGGCGGCGCGCACGTCCGACCCGGTGCCCACCAAGGTGGTGGCATGGATCGACTACACCCGGCCCGGCACCAGCGCACGCTTCGGCGCCATCACCCGCTTCATCGACGAGAATCCCCTTTGGCCCAAGCAGAATCTGTTGCGCCGGGCCGCGGAAGGCGCCCTCGCCGACTCCGAACCCGATGCCACGGTGCGCGACTGGTTCACCCGTTACCCGCCGCTGACCAAAAGAGGCCTCGAACGCCTTGCCCGCATCTACTTGAAGGATGGAGACAGGGACAAGGCCATCGCCCTGATCCAGCAGACCTGGATCCAGGGGAACTTCGCGCGCCGCGAGGAACGCTATTTCTATCGGCGCTGGCGCAAACTCCTGACATTTGAAAACCATGTGTTGCGCCTGGACCGCTTGCTGTGGGACGGCAGAAGCTGGGAAGCGCGGCGCATGCTGAGACGGGTCAAGGCCGACCAGCGGGCGCTGGCATGGGCGCGCATCCGGCTGCGCCAGTTCCGCGGCGGGGTCGATTGGGCGATCCGCCGGATCCCGAAAGAGCTGATGACCGAACCGGGCTTCATCTATGAAAGGCTGCGCTGGCGCCGGCGCAAGGGACGCGACGCCGAGGCCCGCGCCCTCCTTGCCCACCAACCGAAAAGGCTAAGGCGGCCCAAGGCATGGTGGAGGGAGCGTGGCGCTCTGGTCCGCCGGGCCCTCAACAAGGGTGAAATCTCCATCGCCTACAAGCTGGCCCGCGATCACCGTCAGACCCAAGGCGCCGCCTTTGCCGAAGCCGAATGGCTCGCCGGGTGGATTTCGTTGCGCTTCCTCCAGGACAACGCCGCCGCGCTCAAACATTTCACCGCGCTTTACAACAAGGTGCGGTTTCCCGTCAGCCTCGCCCGTGGCGCCTATTGGGCGGGCCGCGCCGCCGAAGCCAATGGTCAGAAAAAGCAGGCCCAGGAGTGGTACGCCAATGCGGCGCGTCAATTCACCAGCTTCTACGGCCAGCTCGCGACGGTGAAACTCAGCCACGAGGACCGACCGCCGATCCCCGAAGACCCGCGCCCGGACCAGGCCCAAGCCGAGGCCTTCGCCGATGACGAACTCGTCAAGGCCGCCAATCTGATCGGCGCCATCGACGACAAAAAGCTTCTGCGCCACTTCATCATTCATCTCAATGGCCGGGCGAAGAGCCCGGCGGAACACGCCCTTGTCGCGTCCCTGGCCCTGGCCCACAACCGCCGCGACATCGCGGTGAAGGTGGCCAAGCGGTCACTGCGCCGGGGCGTATCCCTGATGGATGCGGCCTACCCCACCCTAGCCCTGGCTGAAAGCAGGAATGGCCCCGAAGCCGAGCTGTTGCTGGGGCTGTTACGCCAGGAAAGCGCCTTCGACCTCGGTGCCGTCAGCCACGCCGGCGCCCGGGGCCTGATGCAGCTGATTCCGTCTACCGCGCGCAAGGTCGCGCGCAGGCTTGGCATCGGCTATTCCCGCAACCGGCTAACCACCGATCCCGAATACAACTTGACCCTCGGGGCCGCCTATCTCGCCGAGATGATCGCGCGCTTCAAGGGATCCTATGTGCTGGCGCTCGCCGCCTATAACGCCGGGCCCGCCCGAGTCCGCAAATGGCTGAAGGTGAACGGCGATCCCCGCTCCAGCCAAGTCGACGTCATCGATTGGATCGAATTGATCCCCTTCAATGAGACCCGCAACTATGTCCAGCGGGTGTTGGAGAATCTTCAGGTCTACCGCTACCGCAACGGCAACAGGGCCTTGGCCTTTACCCTCGACCGCGATCTCGCCCGTTAAAATTCGCTTTCGCCTCAGGGGCCATAGATCACCCGCGGCAACCACAGAACGAGCGCGGGGAACAACGCCAGGATCGCCAACACCAGGATCTGGATGACGACGAAAGGCGCGACCCCCCGGTAGATGTCCATGGTGGTCACCTCGGGCGGCGCCACGCCGCGCAGATAGAACAGGGCGAAACCGAAGGGCGGCGTCAGGAACGAGGTCTGCAGATTGACCGCGATCATCACCCCCAGCCACAACGGATCGATGCCCATCACCATCAGTGTCGGCGCGACGATGGGCACGACCACGTAAGTAATCTCGATGAAATCGAGGAAAAAGCCGAGGACGAACATCACCGCCATCACCAGCACCATGGTGGTGACAGCACCGCCCGGCAGCGACGTCAACACCCGGTGCACCATGTCGTCGCCGCCGAAACCACGGAACACCAGGGAAAACAAGGCGGCGCCGATCAGGATGACGAACACCATGGAGGTCACCCGCGTGGTCGCGCCCATGACTTCGCGCAACACGCCGGCCCGGAACAGGCGCACCAGGGCGACGCCAAGCCCCCAGGCAAGGACGGCCGAGAAGGCGAAGGCGGTATAGATTCCTGCACGGTCGGCCATGGGCGCGGCGGTCCGCCCCAGCCGCAAATCCAGGCTCGCGGTGAGGGCCAACAGAACCACCATCGAGACCGCGGCGGCATGGATGGGGAGTTTGCGCTGGCCATCCATGCGCTCGCCGGCCAACAGCGTGGCGCCGACGGCGCCGATGGCGGCGGCCTCGGTCGGAGTGGCGATGCCGGCCAGGATCGAGCCGAGCACGGCGACAAAAAGAATCACCGGCGGCGCCAGGCCCGAGACCAGTTGCCGCACCCCCGGCGCGGCGTCGTCGTGCCCCCGGGCCGGCAGCGCCGGGGCCGCAAGGGGGCGCAACCGGGCGACGCCTATCTGATAGATCAGATAGAGCGCCACCAGCACCAGCCCCGGCAACAGGGCGCCGGCGAACAGATCCCCCACCGAGATCGAATCCGGCGCGAAATTGCCCTTGGCGAACTGCACCTGCTGGTATGACGACGACATCACTTCGCCCAACAGCACCAAGACGATCGACGGCGGAATGATCTGGCCCAGGGTTCCGGCGGCGCAAATGGTGCCCGCCGCCAGTTTGGGATCATAGCCGTGTTTGAGCATGGTCGGCAGCGACAGCAATCCCATGGTCACCACCGTGGCGCCGACGATGCCGGTCGACGCCGCCAGCAAAGCGCCGACCAGGATCACCGAAATCCCGAGACCGCCGCGCAAGGTCCCGAAGGCCCGGCCCATGGTCTCGAGCAGCTCTTCCGCCACCCGGGAGCGCTCCAGCATCACCCCCATGAATACGAACAAAGGCACCGCGACAAGCAGCCCGTTGGTCATGCGCCCGAATATCTGCGGCGCGAAGGTCCCGAGCAGCGACAGCTCGAACACCCCGGCAACATGGCCGAGAAGAGCGAAGATCAAGGCGCTGCCGGCAAGGGTGAAGGCGACGGGAAAGCCCGCCAACAGGGCCGCCAAGGTGGCGCCAAACAGCAAAACCGCGAGAAGTTCGCTCATGTTCCCGGTGTTTTCCCGCTGACCCCGAACGGCGCTTTGCTGTTAGAACCTGTCGCCCGGGCCCGGCGGCGGCACCGGGACCCCGGCGAGGACCAGCGCCGAGGCGATGGCGAGGGAGATGCCTTGCAACAGGACCAAGGCCGCGAACACCAGGATCACCGACTTGAGAACGAACACCGCTTGAATGCCGCTGGTCTCGGCCGAGCCCTCATACGACGCCCACGACGTCGCCACATAGGGCCAGGCCACGGTGATGATGAGAATCATGACCGGGATCAGGAAGAAAACCACACCGAGAAGATCGGTCCATGCCTTCCGCTCAGGGCTTGCGGTGCGGTAGAAGATATCGACGCGCACATGGCCGCCGTGGAGCAAAGTGTATCCGGCACCGGCCATCAGGACCGTGGCGTGCATATAGATGATGGATTCCTGCATCCAGATCAGCCCGACGCCGAACACGTAGCGCAGCACCACCACGGTGAACTGGACAAGCACCGTGCCCACCGTCAACCACGCCACCGTTCGCCCGACGGCTTCGTTGCAGCGGTCGATCCAAGACGCCAAATGTTGCAGCCGACCCATTCCCTCTCCCACCGGTTTGGCTCCCCAGCCGCCGGTGCCGGCCCTGGCTCCGCCGGAGGCTCCCGCTACGCCAGGGCGTCAGCGCGGCGAGTTGCCGAGGCGAGAGTATGGGCCAAGGCCCCGAGACTGTATAGACGGAAGCCGCCCAGGCCGAAGCGGTTGAAACCGGTCACCGGGTTTCCGCCGCGAGGTGGTTTTTACCGCGACCCAGCCCGGGTATGCTTGGGCCATGGAAGACCGATACCGGCAACGGTTCTATAGCTCCGAGGACGATCTTAGGCTCTACTTTCGTGATTATGGTGATGCCCGCACAAAGGCAACCCCTGTCCTGTGTCTTGGCGGATTGACCCGCAATGCCAAGGATTTCCATGATGTCGCCTTGCACCTCGCCCCCCGCCGGATACTTTGCCCCGACTATCGCGGCCGCGGGCGGTCGGCCTATGACCGGAATTGGCGCCATTATGTCCCGACGACCTACATCAACGATGTTGTCCACCTGTTGGCCGCAACCAACCTTCATCGCGTCATCGTTCTCGGCACCTCCTTCGGCGGTCTCCTTGCCATGGCTCTCGCTGTCGCCGCGCCAACCGCGCTCTGCGGGGTCATTCTCAACGACATCGGCCCCGAGGTGAATATGGCCGGCTTCGACCGCATCCTCGACTTCATCCGCAAGGACCGGCCGGTCAAGGACTGGCACACCGCGAGCCTCGAAATGAAGATGATGTTCCCGGCACTCTCGATCCACGATGATGCGGGCTGGCTGCGCATGGCACAAAACACCTACCGCGAAGGCAGCGATGGCTTGCTCCATTTCGATTGGGACGTGCGTATCGTCAAACCGCATATTGAGGGCACGGGGGGCTTACCTGACATGTGGCCAATGTTCCGGGCATTGCGCAACATCCCGACCCTCGCGCTCCATGGCGAAATCTCCGACGTCCTGAGCCAAGAGACCTTCGACCGCATGGCCCGGGAGAAGCCCGACCTCGAACGCGCAAGCGTCCCCGGCGTCGGCCATGCCCCGACCCTTGCCGAGCCCGCGGCGCGAGACGCGGTTGGACAATTCCTTGCCGGTTTGTGGCATGATCGCACCCGCCATGACATCCCCCACCATGATATCTGAAGACCCGGTCAACTTCGCCGACATCACCCAGGCGGCCCGGCGGATCAAAGGCCATGCGGTCAAAACCCCGCTGCTGGAATCACCGCTGTTGAACCGGGCCGTCGGCGGCCGGCTCTTGGTCAAGGCGGAAATGCTGCAGCGCACCGGATCGTTCAAGTTCCGTGGCGCCTTCAACCGGCTGAGCCAGCTGGACGATGGGCAACGCCAGGGCGGCGTCGTCGCCTATTCCTCGGGCAACCATGCCCAGGCCGTGGCCGCCGCCGCGGAGCTTTTGGCAATCCCGGCCGTCATCGTCATGCCCGCCGACGCGCCCGCGGTGAAAATTGAAAACACCCGGGCCTATGGCGCCGAAATCGTCTTCTATGACCGCCTGGGCGAAGTCCGTGAAGAGATCGCCCAACGCCTGGCCGTGGACCTGGACGCCACCCTGGTGCCACCCTATGACGACATCCGGATTATCGCCGGTCAAGGCACCGTGGGTCTGGAGATCGCCGAACAGGCCGCCGCCATCGATGCCGCCTTGGACGCGGTGCTGATTCCCTGCGGCGGCGGCGGGCTCAGCGCCGGTTCGTCCATTGCCCTTGGCGAACGGTGCCCGGACACCGCCATCGTAGCGGTGGAGCCGGAGGGTTTCGATGACACCGGGCGGTCGCTGGCGGCGGGCAAACGTCTCGCCATCGAGCCGGGGGGACGCTCGTTCTGCGACGCCCTGCTGGCGCCGATGCCGGGGGAAATCACCTTCGCCATCAATGTCCGGCGCCTCGCCGGCGCCGTTCGCGTCAACGACGCCCAGGTCGCCCAGGCCATGGCCGAGGCGTTCCGTCTGCTCAAGCTCGTGGTCGAGCCCGGCGGCGCCGTGGCCCTGGCGGCGGCATTGAGCGGAAGTTTCGATTGCCGGGACAAGACCGTGGCCGTGGTCTGTTCCGGCGGCAATGTGGACCCCGAGGCTTTCTCCCGGGCCGTGGCGGCGGCGAAAACCTAAGGGGCCAAAAAGGCCAGAAGACTATCTGGAAACGGCGGCCGGCTTGGGTTGGCCCGCGGCGGCACCTGGTTGCGCCGCCTGGGGCTGGGCCTTGGTGGCCTCGGCACCGGAACCACTCGCCTGGGTTTGGCCGGCATGGGTCTGGCCGGCTGCGTCAACCACCTGGGCAATCTTCTCTTTCTCGATGTGCTTGCACTGGCCTTCCAGATAGGCACCGGATTCGATGGAGAGCACAGTGTGGACGATATCGCCGACCACCTTGGCGGTGGGGCCGAGCTCGACATTGTTGGCGGTGATCCGGCCCAATGTGTTGCCGCGGATACGGACGGTTTCGGCATGGATCTGGCCGTTGACGGTGGCGCCTTCGCTGACGGTCAGCGTGCGGCTCCTGACATCGCCCTCGATGATGCCATCGACCTGGACGTCGCCTTCACTGATGAGATTGCCGACGATGCGCAAATTGGTGCTGATGATCGAAGGAACCTGCTGTTGCTTCGAGGCCGCAGTCGACCGCGTGGCGACATTTTCACCCTTATCTTTTGAAAACATATTTACCTGCCTCCATGAATTTCATGGGATCATAAGGTTTGCCATTCACTTTAATCTCGTAATGAATGTGAGTTCCGGTGCTGCGCCCGGTATTCCCCATCAATCCGATCTTCTGCCGGAAACCGACTTTCTGTTTCTTGCGTACCAGGATTCGGTGCAAATGGCCATAACGGGTGCGGATGCCCTGGCCGTGGTCGATCTCGACGACCCTGCCGAATTTGGGGTGGCGCATGACGGAAACCACGATGCCAGGCGCGGTGGCAAGGACCGGTGACTTGAAGATTCCGGCAAGATCAAGGCCGTAATGGCGGCCCCATTTCTTCCTGATGGGATCGATGCGTTTGCCGAAACGGCTCGAAATATAGAAATGATCGGAGGGCGCCGTCAGCGGCAGTGACCTGAGCAACCGCTGCAGGCCCTCCCAATGGTTGATCTGTTGGTTGAGGTCCACCAGGGTGGTCTCGAACTCCTCGGCATCGCCGGTATTGGGGCTGGCGGCAATAAAGGGACCGCCCTGGCCGGTCATGCCCTTGGGAAAGCCACCGAGAAATTTCTCGACCTTG
>JAZFWG010000321.1:0-6843 GCA_036448135.1 Alphaproteobacteria bacterium | reverse complement strand
CGGCCTTCTTTCACACGGTTGATGGCGGCGCGATTTCTTGCGGTAGACCGCTTGCGCTGCTTCCGATACTGATTAAGACTGATGACCTCACCCATGGTCACGCAAACCTCTCGGCAATCGGCTAACCACTCTCTATCATTGAGTGCAGCATATCTTTTATTTTGTCTTAACTCAACTTTGGTGAGACAAATCGGCGGCCCTTGACGCCATAAAATGCATTGATAAGGCTTTGCCGAGATCGGAGTGGTTGATTTGAGAAAGTTTCTTTACGGGATTGCCGGCGCCATCGTGATCGCAGTTGCGGTTGGCCTCATCGCGCCCAGCCTGATCGATTGGAATGCGTATAAGGACAACATCACCCGCGCGCTCAACCGGGTCACCGGCCGCGTGGTCGTCATCCAAGGCGATATCGATTTCGCGGTGTTGCCGGCGCCGAAGCTCACCGTCGGCGCCGCGCGGCTGGCCAACCTCGAGGGCGCCAAGGCCAAGGACATGGTGCGCCTCAAATACCTTGATGTTCGGGTGGCGCTGTTGCCGTTGCTGTCGGGCCGGATCGAGATCAAATCGATTGGCCTGGTCGAGCCGGTAATCGAACTGGAAATTCTGGCTGACGGGCGCAACAACTGGGATTTCGGTGGCGCGGCGCCGGCGGCCCCGGCCAAAGATGGCGCTGGCCCCGGATCCGAGGATAAGGTGAGCCGGATGCTGGGGCAGCTGGCGGGAATACGGCTCGACCGCCTGGTTATCGTGAACGGCACGATCACGTTTCGCAACAGTGCCGAGCGCACCGTCAAACGGGTCGAAAAATTAAACCTCAACATTTCTGCCAAAAGCCTCATGGGCCCGCTCGAGGCCGCCGGCAAGATGCGCCATGGCGGCGCCGACATCACCTTCAAGGCACGCCTCGGCCGGCTCGACGGCCTGTTCGGTGGCGGCGGCCGCACTCCGGCCGAGATCACCATTGAATTGCCCGGCGCTCCGGCGCAGATCACGGTTAGGGGCGCCCTTGCGGCACCGGCGGCGGGGCACACATTTACCGGAAGTTTTGAATCCTCGGGGCCGGACCTGGCGGCGTTCGCGTCGACACTCAGCGCCTTCGGCGGCGGCGGTGACGAACTCCCCGGGTTGCTGGCCCGGAAGTTCGAGGTTAAGGGCAAGCTGGCTATGACCACGGCGGGGATCGAGGCCAATGAATTGGCATTGGAGTTGGGAACCACCCGGGGCACCGGCGCCGTCAATGTCATCCTCGGCGAAGGGCCGCGAATCGATGTGGCACTGTCGTTCAACCGTATAGATCTCGACCGCTGGCTCGCCGAAAGTCCAAAGCGCCCGGCGGGCAAACCAGCACCGCCCAAGCCCCGGCGGCGCGGCGGCATTCTGCCCGTCCTCAAAGCGCAGAATGAGACCCCCGATCTTCGTGGTTCCGTCGATGTCACGGTGGACGCGGTGGTCTATCGCGGCGGCGTGGTGCGCCAGGCCAAATTCAACGCCAGTTTCGGCGACGGCAAGCTTAAACTTCATCAGTTTGCGGCGTTGCTGCCCGGTGGCTCCGATGTGTCGTTGACCGGCTTGGCGCTGCTGAGCCAGGAAAACCGGCGCTTCGACGGCAGTGTCGAGGCGGTATCCGACAATTTCCGCGGGGTGTTGAATTGGCTGAAGATCGACACCTCAAAACTGCCGCCGGGCCGCGTGCACAAGGTCTCGCTGACCGCCAATATCGCGGCGATGGAACGGCAAATCAGCATCGAGAGCCTGGACCTGCGCTTCGACGCCAGCCGGGTGACCGGGGGTATCGTCCTCGCCCTGCGCGCCCGCCCTTCCTTCGGCGCCAATCTCATCATCAACCGGCTGAACCTGGACGCCTATCTGCCCGCTGCGCCCGAGTCCGGTGGTGGCCCCATGCCGGCAAAACCGGCGCAGTCAAAGGCGCCAGCCAAGGCGGGGCCGGGTGTCCTGGCCGTGCTCGACGGCTTCGACGCCAACCTCAAGCTCAGGGTTGACCGGCTGACCTACAACCGGGTTCCGGTCCGTAACATCCGCTTCAACGGCACCTTGTTCGGCGGCGAGCTCACCCTGCGCAGGGCTTCCATCGGCCGCGTCGCCGGTGGCAAGATCTCGTTGACCGGAAACATAAGGGGATTCGCCGAGACCCTCGATCTCGACATCCATTTCAAAGGCTCCACCGAGGACCCGTCACGGCTGCTGCAATTCGGTGGGATGGAGGCTTCGATCGCGGATTTCGGCCGCATCGATTTGTCGGGACGCGTCCGCGGCACCGTCAAACGCCTTAAACTCGATGCCACCTTGAAGTCGGGCAAGGCCGGGATCGGCATTGCCGGTGAACTCCGGGACCTCGATGCCGAGCCGGCCTACAGCCTTTACGTCAAGGCCCGCCATCCCAACTTCACCGAGTTTGTCCAAAGCTTCGACAAGGGCTTCAAACCACCGTCGCCGAAGCTCGGGGTCTTTGCCTTGGAAGGCCGTGTCCAAAATACCGCCCGGGGCATCGCGCTCAGCGATCTCAAGGGGATGCTGGGGCCGGTCGAACTGAAAGGCACCGGCGGAATCGACCTGCAAGGGCCACGGCCCAAGCTCACAGCCCGGCTTAGCGCCGGCGAGATCGATTCCAATCTGTTCCTGGCGGCGCCACCTCGGGCCGCCAAGCCCCGGCGGCGGTCAAAATCGAGGCCGGCCAGGGCGGCCAGGCAGCGCGCACGCTGGTCGCGCGAGCCCATCGAACTTGCCGCCTTGCGGTCGCTTGACGCGGATATCACGCTCAACTCGACGCTTCTGGTCTACCGCAATTTCCGCATCTCCGATCCCCGCGCCGAGATCAAGCTCAGGGATGGTGTTCTCAAATTCGAACGCCTCGGCGGCAAAATGTTCGGCGGCAACTTCGTCTTGACCGGCGAGATCGGGGCCGCCAGTGCCGGCGGGCCGGTCAAGACCGCGCTCCGCCTCGACGTCACCGGCGCCAATCTGCGCCAGGCCTTGTTCAACGCCGCCGATCTCGACGTTGCCGACGGCATCATGAATCTGAACATGAATCTGGTCAGCACCGGACGCAACCAACGGCAACTGGTGTCGAACCTGAACGGCACCGCCGCCCTTCAGGTCCGCAACGGTGCGGTCAGGGGGTTCAACCTGGCGGCGGTCAACACTCAACTGAAAAGGCTCGACCGCGCCATCGATTTCTTCACCTTGCTGCAAACCGCGATGTCCGGAGGCATCACCCGGTTTTCGACCCTCGACGGCACCTTCACGGTGAAGGACGGCGTTGCCGAATCCCGGAATCTAAGCCTGATCGCCGAAGGCGGCGAAGGCCGGGCGGTGGTGGTCGCCGAACTGCTGCCCTGGCTGATCGAGATGAATGCGGAGTTTCGCCTGAGCGAACATCCCAAGGCGCCGCCGTTCGGCATGCGCTTGACCGGCCCCCTCGACAACCCGCGGCGCATCTTCAAGACCAACCGGCTTCAGGCCTATCTGGTCCAGCGCGGCGTCGGTTCGGTGTTAAAGCGGTTTTTGCCGCGCAAGTCCGCGGGCCCCACGGCGCCGATCCCCCCCCAGCCTTCTCAGCAACAGCCGGCACAGCCGCCACAGCCCCAACCGCTGCCGAAACCCGAAGATTTCATCCGCGATATCCTCAAGGGCCTGGGCCGCTAGGACCATTGCCGCCTTCGCTGCGCCCTCGCAACTCCTCGAGCACGAAGATGCGGATGGCGCTCGAGAGGTTGCCCGCCCGCGCGGCGTCGATGGCGCCGATAAGATGGTTGACCGAAACCCCGCGGCGGAGCGCCACCCTTGCCAACTCCCGCCAGAAGGCGTCCTCCAGCGATACGCTGGTCTTGTGTCCGGAAACCACCACCGAGCGCTTGCGGATCTCCTGGGGGTTCATGGGGGGTTCATGGGGAGCTCATGATCCCGCCGCTTCGGTGGCTTGTTCAGTGCGACGCTTGCGCGGACGCTTTGCCGCCGCACCGCGCCGCGCCGCCTCGATGCCACGGCGCGCCCACGGCAACAGGGCCTCGGGGTCTTCCATGGCGTCCATCGGTGCCTGCCAATAGGACATCTCGACCGGCCGTTGCTTTCCGCGATAGGTGAAGGGCCGCGACCCGGCCGCGGCAAATTCATCCAAGGTGGCGCTATCGGCCTTGATATAGAGGGTATCCGATGCGATGAGGGCGAACATGACGCCGTCGAGAAAGATGCCGTAGCCGCCGAACATCTTCCGCGCCGTGACCGGCCCCAACGGCGCCAGCAAATCGAGGGCGTGGGTACAAAAATCCGAGCCGGCCGCCATGTCGGGGTCTCCAGCGCCCCGTCAGATATTGGCGAAGAAGTCGTTGCCCTTGTCGTCGATGACGATGAAGGCGGGGAAATTCTCGACCTCGATCTTCCACACCGCTTCCATGCCGAGCTCGGGATATTCCAGGGTCTCGACCTTGCGGATGCACTCCGTGGTGAGTATGGCCGCGGGGCCGCCGATGGACCCGAGATAGAAACCGCCATGGGTTTTGCAGGCGTCGCGCACCACGCTTGACCGGTTGCCCTTGGCCAGCATCACCAAGCTGGCGCCGGCGGCCTGGAATTCATCGACATAGGAGTCCATCCGCCCCGCCGTGGTCGGCCCGAACGAGCCCGACACCATGCCTGCCGGGGTTTTGGCGGGGCCGGCGTAATAGACCGGATAGTCCTTGAGATATTGGGGCAGGCCGTGGCCGGAATCGAGACGTTCCTTGAGCTTGGCGTGGGCGATATCGCGCGCCACCACCAAGGGTCCCGTCAGGCTGAGCCGGGTCTTGACCGGGTGGCGGCTGAGGGTGGCGAGGATGTCGGCCATCGGCTTGCTGAGATCGATCTCGACGACCTCGCCTTCTAACTCGGTGGGCTCCACATCGGGCAGGTACTGGGCCGGGTTGGTCTCGAGGGTTTCGAGGTAGATGCCTTCGGCGTTGATCTTGCCGAGGACCTGGCGATCGGCGGAGCACGACACCCCGATGCCGACCGGGCAAGAGGCGCCATGGCGCGGCAAGCGGATGACGCGGACGTCATGGCAGAAATACTTGCCGCCGAACTGGGCGCCGATGCCGGTGCGTTGGGTGATCGGGTGGATTTGGCCTTCGAGCTCACGGTCGCGGAAGGCCTGGCCGAATTCATTGCCGGCGTCGGGCAGGTCGTCGAGGTAGCCGCAGCTTGCCAGTTTCACGGTCTTGAGCGTCATCTCCGCCGAGGTGCCGCCGATGACGATGGCGAGGTGATAGGGCGGGCACGCCGCGGTGCCCAGGGTGCGGATCTTCTCGTCGACGAATTTGAGCAGGCTGTCCGGGTTCAGCAGCGCCTTGGTTTCCTGGAACAGGAACGACTTGTTGGCCGAGCCGCCGCCCTTGGCGATGAACAGGAAGTGGTATTCGTCCCCATTCACCGCGAACAGATCGATCTGGGCCGGCAGGTTGTCGCCGGTATTGACCTCGGTGTACATGTCGAGCGGCGCCATCTGGGAATAGCGCAGGTTGCTGGTCTGAAAGGTGTTGCGGATGCCTTCGGCCAGCGCCGCTTCGTCGCTGCCGGGGGTCCACACCCGGTGACCCTTGTTCGCCATCACGATCGCGGTGCCGGTGTCCTGGCACATGGGGAGCACGCCGCCGGCGGAGATGTTGGCGTTCTTCAACATCTCGAGGGCGACGAAATGGTCGTTGGCGGAGGCCTCCTTGTCGTCGAGGATGTTGCGCAGTTGCTGCAGGTGGCCGGGCCGCAACAAATGGGAAACATCGCGGAAAGCTCGCTCCGCCAACAGGGTCAGCGCCGCGCTCTCGATCTTGAGGACGGCCTCGCCCTCGAAGCTGGCCTGAGCCACGTGGCCGCCGCTGAGGCGATGATAGGCCACGCCGTCGTCTTTCCCATCGGAGGCGAGGGAAAACATGGGGTGGTATGTGAAATCGGACATGCGATGACCCCTTTCGGGTCGCTTACCTTTCAATCATGCACTACGGGATCAGGAACTATTTTTTGCGGAAGGCGTCAAGGGAGACGATCTTGTCGGGCTTGCCGCCGCCATGGGTTTCAGCCTCGCGCTGGGCCGGCATTGGCGTTTTGCCGGCATCGGCAATGGCATCGGGCGCCTCCGGCGCCGCGGGCTTTGCCGGCGCCTTCAAATCCTGCGCGTTGGTCGGGGGCTGGAGTTGCAGCCCGAACTGCACCGAAGGATCGGCGAACGAGGTCAGCGCCGCGAAGGGAATATGCATACGCTCATGGATGTCATTGAAACTGAGCGTGACCTCGAAATGGTCGGAATAGATCGTGAGACCCCAGAACTCGTGCTGCAGCACGATGGTCATGTCGTTGGGGAATTGGCTGCGGAGATAATCCGGCAGCACCACTTCGGGATGCCCGGTCTTGAACGTCAGATAGAGGTGATGGTTGCCGCGCAGGCCATGCTGTGCCGTGCGCTTCAGGACCTTGCGAACGACGTCGCAAAGCGCTTCGGCGACCATCCGGTCATATTGAAAAAAATCTTTTGCCATCAATCCCAACTCGGGGCTTATGCACCCTTCCCCTAGGTGGGGGGCTTCTGTTGCCCGGCGCCCCCCGGGCCGCGCTTGCTTGTTAATTAAGCAGCGAGTGCGACTCTATTGTCATTCGCACCTAAGGTTTGACCCGATAACGGTGGTATCATGCCGGGTGAAAATCATGCCTTTACCACGTACGTCGATCCTGTTTCGCCCCCATGAAAATTTACTGCCAAGGCCCGGTTCAGGGCCCGATGTTCATGGTGGAGGCGCCGGGTACCGCCCCCGGGTCCGTTACGCTTATTCCACATGACGTTTATCGCCATAGTCGGTTGCC
>JAZFWG010000320.1:0-4003 GCA_036448135.1 Alphaproteobacteria bacterium | reverse complement strand
TCTACCTCGGACGCTTCCGCTACATCTATCCCAGGCCCTACAGCCAGGAGGAATTCACCCACATCCACGACTGGATGGTGGACTGGGGGTTGCTCGAGGCCGACAGTACCTACGGCAAGATCATCGATGAGGAGATGCGGGCCGGCATCGGCACCTGACCCATCTCACGCTCCACCAACGCAAATGGCCGGGTTCACGCCCGGCCTTTTTTGGCGCATCATTATCGCCGCCGCCGCGATGCGGGCGGGGGCGTCGCGGCCCGGTCATGGGGGCGCCCGAGAATGAATCCGCCAGGCAGAGCATGAGCTTCGATTACGACACACTTCCCGCCGGTTATTACGACCGTATCCACCAAAGACGATCGGGAGCCCAGTCGAGATGGCATCACCAGAAGTTCGCCCGTTTCGCCCGCGCCATGGCGGCAGGCGGCCGCCATCTGGACATCGGCTGCGGACCGGGAACATTCATCGGCACCCTGCCGAGCGAGGAATGCGAATCCACCGGGATCGACATCGCCGCGGCCCAGATCGCCTATGCCGAGGCCCATCACGGTGGGCCCAAGCGCCGCTTCCAGGTGGTCGCGGCGGGCCCACTGCCATTCGAAGCGGATGCTTTCGACGTGGTTTCCATGATCGAACTGATCGAACACCTGCCCCATGAACGCAATATGGAACTCTTGGGCGAGGCGCTTCGCGTCATCCGCCCGGGCGGGCGGATCCTGGTGTCGACGCCGAACTATCGAAGCCTTTGGCCATGGATCGAAAAACTGGCCGCCCGCTTCGGCGCCATGGATTACGGCGAGCAGCACATCACCCGGTACCACCGCCATTCCCTTCGCGATCTCCTGACCGCCGCCGGAGCCACCGATGTCGCCGTCGAAGGGTATATGTTGATCGCGCCCTTCACGGCGGCCTTGACATGGCGCCTGGCCGACCTTGTCGAAAGGCTGGAACCGGCGGCACTGGTCAACCATTTTGGGCTGTTGCTGTTCGCATCGGGAACCAAAAAAGATGGCGTTTGAACTCACCATCGTGGTCCCTGTCTTGAATGAAAGGGACAATATCGGCCTTCTCGTCGACCGGCTCGAGGCGACCCTTGCGGGCATCGACTGGGAGGTGGTGTTCGTCGACGACGATTCGACCGACGGGACCCTTGGGGTCTGTAAATCCCTGGCGAGAAAGGATGACCGGGTTCGCTTCATCCGGCGCATCGGCAGGCGTGGCCTGTCTTCGGCCTGTCTCGAAGGGATGGCCACCTCGGCAAGCCTCTATTTCGCCGTCATGGACGGCGATCTGCAGCACGACGAAACCCTGCTGCCGGAGATGCTTCGATGCCTCCGCGCCGGCGAGGCCGACCTGGTGGTGGGCAGCCGTTACATGGAAGACGGCGGCAGCGGCAGCGGCAGCCAGAGTAAAACGCGCCGCCAGATCAGTGTGATCGGCGGCTGGTTCGGCCGCTTGATGCTGAAGGTCCATCTCTCCGACCCCATGAGCGGATTTTTCATGATCCGCGCCGAGGTGTTCGAAAACACCGTCCGCACGGTGTCCGGGATGGGCTTCAAGATCCTTCTCGATATCGTCGCGTCGGCGGGAAAGGACCTGAGAATCAAGGAACTCCCTTTCGTGTTCGGCCCACGGCGGCACGGCGAAAGCAAATTGGACACCCTGGTGTTATGGGAATTTCTCCTGCTTCTCATCCAGAAACTGGTCCGCGACGTCCTCCCCGCCCGTTTCATCATGTTCGTCATCGCCGGCAGCCTCGGCGCCGTGCTGCACCTCGGGGTGCTGGGATTGGGCCTGCGCGGCCTGGGCTGGGAGTTCCTATGGGCGCAGGCCGCGGCGGCGGCGGCGGCCATGGTCTTCAACTATTTCCTCAACAATCTTTTCACCTACCGCGACCAGCGCCTGCGCGGCGGTCGGCTGTTCATGGGACTGGTGTCGTTTTCCTTGATCTGTTCCATCGGCGCGGTGGTCAACGTGAACATCGCCGAGGCCATGTATCGTGTTGGCTGGCCGTGGTGGCTGGCGGGGCTGGTGGGCGCCGCCATCGGCGCGGTTTGGAACTACGCGGTGTCCTCGACCCTGGTGTGGCGGCTGGCGCGGCGCACCGCCGCCAGGTAGGGACAAGCGACCCGCCGGAGGGACGGGGTCTGTTTGTGAGGTTAGGTGAGGTGTGATGCAAGGCGATCCGCGTGGCCATGACTCTCGCGGCAATGATTCCGTGAGCCGAAAACCGGCCGCCGGGGCCGCCACGCCGGTGCCGGCGGCCGAGCGCCGGATGCTGCGCGGCGCCATCGGCATTTCCGCGGTTTATGCGCTGGCCTATTTGGCCGTCTGGATGACCGAATTCGGCGGCGTCAACGACTTCTTCGTGTTCTGGTCGGCGGCGCGCTGGCTCACCGAGAACGGGTACGCGCCGCAGATCTACGACTACGAAGCCTTCCGCGCCTTTCAGGCCGGTTTGACCGACCAAGCCGGCGCCGGATACCGCCCCTTCGCCTACCCTCCATCCGCCCTGATCGTCTTCGCGCCGCTGGGGATTTTCGCGCTCCTGCCGGCCCTGGCCGTGTTCCTTGGCACAAGCCTGGTTCTCTATGTCGCAGCCCTCGCCTGGGGGGCTAGGAAATCCCGCTTGGCGGTGCTCGCGTCGCCCGCCGTGTTGATGAACGCGGTGATCGGCCAGAACGGGTTCCTGACCGCCGCACTGCTGGTCGGGGGCCTACGCCTGATGGCCAGGCACCCGATGGTCGGCGGCGCGCTCATCGGCATTCTCACCATCAAGCCGCAGCTCGGCATTCTCGTCCCCTTTGCCCTGATCGCGGCGCGGCAATGGGCCGCCCTGTTGGGGGCCACCGTCTCCGCCCTGGCGCTGTTTCTGGTCAGCCTTGCCCTGGGCGGGTCCGAGATATGGTTGGCCTGGCTCGATCTCCTGCCCGGCTTCGCCGCCAACACCGCGGGCAACATCGACACCGCGTCGCGGCTGATGATTTCACCGGCGGCGGCCCTGGCCACCCTGGGCGTGGAGGCCCGCACCGCCCAACTGATACAGATTCCCATCACCCTGGTGGTCATCGGTGTCATTTGGCGGGTCTGCCGGCGCCACGGGCTGACTTCCATGACCGTCGCCGCGGTGTGCGCCGGCACCCTTCTCGCGACCCCCTTCGCCTACTTCTACGATTTGACCATCGCCGCCACGGCGACGGTGCTGTTGGCCGAGGAGGCCCTGCGCCGGGGCATGCGAGGCGGCGAGGCATTCATCCTTCTGCTGGCCTGGGCGATGCCGGTGATCGCCGTGTCCCGGCTTTCGATTTCCCTCGTTGCTCCGGTGGCGCTGGCCCTCTTGTTCGCGGCCATCGTCAGGCGCATCCACGCCGCGGGCGATGGGACAGGGTCCGGCGGCTGATCGGCCCAGCGGCTGATCGGCCCGGCGCCACGGAGCGCCACGGCGCCTGTGGGCGATGTTCGCGGGGAAAATGGTGCCCAGGGGCGGAATCGAACCACCGACACGCGGATTTTCAGTCCGCTATAAACCCGCAGAAAATATAGCTTTCATGGCCTTATGTCGCATCCTTGTCGCATTCAGGGGAGCAAGCGGGCCTGGACCTGTTTCATTTCCTCCCGGTCGTCGTCGGCGTCCTTGAACAAGTGCCCGTAGAGGTCGAACGTCATTTGGATGCTGGCATGGCCAAGCACGGTCTGAATGCGCTTGGGCGTCCAGCCCTGCTCGATGAACAGGGACGCAGCGGCATGGCGCAGGGCGTGAAGGCCATACTTGCCTTTCAGGATAGGTTTCCCCTCCTTGTCCTTGCGCCCGCTGTCCTCGGTGATCCCGCATTCAATCTGCAACGGCTGAAAACCACGATTCCAGATGTTGGAATGAAATTCGACGTTGCCGACGGTGTTAGGAAACACGAGATTAAGGTCGCCCTTGGGGCATTCCAATTTCCATTCCTTCAGCGCGTTAATCACCATGGGGGCCAAGGGGATATCACGACTGCCGGCCT